>CAZNAK010000071.1:0-9055 GCA_964570645.1 uncultured Cytophagales bacterium
TGTGGAATCGAGAATAGAAAACCGCAACCGTCGCCCGTTGTACCGTCGGCGGCTACTGCGCCTCGGTGCATCATGCGGGCAAGTGCGTCGATGGCATCGGTGGTCATTTTTCGGGAGGGACGACCTTTGATATCGGCAAGGATGCCCGTCCCACAGTTATCCTTGATGTCGGAGAGGTAACTAGGAGTCATATTTTTTTATCTTTTTGGGAGTGTCGGCGGAGATACCAACAATGACATATTGTTAAATATGCCTTTTGTAACGAATAGAATTGGTAGAATTATGAGTAGTGTAGATGTGTGCTAATGTATTTGAAAGATATAATTTTGATAAATATAAGAATAATATGTGTGTCAATCTTGTTTTAATGAAACAAAATTTTACACACACCCACTCTAGTATCGCTCCTGTTTTGTAAGTCAAGAGGGAGGAGGTAGCTTTATCTTTAACCTAGAATCGCAACCTTTACAGCCCTCTTAGGGTTAGAGAGACTATGAAAGAATTAGCCTATCTGAATCGTTATTTGCTCAGATACAAACTGTATTTATTTGGTGGGGCGTTGTTTGTGTTGCTCTCCACGGTCTTCGCAATTATTCCGGCTCAACTTGTGCGTCATGCCTTCAACTTGATCAGTGATACGATCAAACTATTCCAGCTTCAGGAGGGCTTTACGCTTCAAGATGATATGTGGGAAGTTTTTACGCAGGCTGTACTGACTTACGGTGGGCTTATTTTGCTGATGGCCTTGATCCGTGGTTTCTTCCTTTTTCTGACCCGCCAAACGATTATTGTCATGTCGCGCAAGGTTGAATACGACCTTAAAAGTGATATTTATCAGCATTACCAGCAGCTTCCTTTAAGTTTTTATAGGCGTAACAACACGGGTGACCTGATGTCACGTATTTCGGAGGATGTAGGACATGTTCGGATGTACCTCGGACCTGCTATCATGTATAGTCTTAGCACGGTAGGCGTTCTTGTGTTGGTGATTTCGTACATGCTGACGATCAATGCCTACCTGACCTTCTTTGTTTTGTTACCCCTTCCCATTTTGTCGATTAGCGTCTATTACGTCAATAACCTAATTAACGAACGCTCTGTCCAGATTCAGAAGAGCCTTTCAAGCGTCACAACCTTTGTACAGGAAGCCTTTTCGGGGATTCGCGTCGTGAAGGCTTTTGTTCGAGAAGAGGACTCAGCGGAGCAGTTTGAGAAAGCTTCGGAGGATTATCGCCAAAAATCCATGCGACTGATCTCCCTTAACGCGCTCTTTTTACCTTTGATTATCGGTCTCATAAGTGCAAGTACCATTCTGACGGTGTACGTGGGCGGACTTGAAGTAATGCGTGGAACAATTACAACGGGAAACATTGCTGAGTTTATCATTTACGTCAATATGTTGACCTGGCCCGTGACGAGTATTGGCTGGGTGACGAGCATCGTGCAGCGGGCGGCCGCCTCTCAGGGACGGATTAATGAGTTTATGAAGACGGATAACGATATCGTTTCAGATAGAAATCTCAAAGCGAGCATTCACGGAAAAGTTACCTTTGATAAGGTTAGCTTTGTCTATCCTGACTCTGGAATTAAGGCACTCGAAAATGTTAGCTTTGAGGTCGAAGCAGGAAAAACACTGGCTATCTTTGGGCGTACCGGCTCGGGGAAAAGTACGATTGCGAACCTTCTCTGTCGGATGTACGACCCTAGCGAAGGGGTGATTTCCTATAACGGGAATGATCTGAGGGACTTTGATGTAGAGCACCTTCGTTCTCAGATCGGTTACGTACCACAAGAAGTATTCTTATTCTCTGATACGATCCGAAATAACATTGCTTTTGGGTTCAACAGCGGTGCGGTCTCGGAGGAACGCATCGTAAAAGCCGCCGAAGATGCCGACCTTTACAAAAATATTCTTGACTTCCCGAAAGGTCTTGAAACGGTTTTGGGAGAACGTGGAATTACGCTTTCGGGAGGACAAAAGCAGCGAGCCTCTATTGCACGTGCGATCATCCGAAACCCCAATTTATTGATTCTCGACGACTGTCTTTCTGCCGTCGATACAAAAACAGAAAATGCCATTCTGAATAACCTTCAAGACCTGATGGAAAATCGTACTTCGGTGATTATCTCGCATCGGGTTTCGTCGGCGAAGTTAGCGGACAAAATCATTGTTTTGGATGAAGGAAAGGTACTTGAGCAAGGCACACACGAAAGCCTGATGGAGAAAAATGGCGCGTACCGAGAAATGTATGAGCAACAGTTAAGCGAGGAGGTAGGGTAACATAAAAACGAGGGCAGCCTTTGGTTAAAAAGCTGCCCTCGTCTTAATTTAATTTTCGTTTTTAATTTACGCGCCTAACTCAACACGCTTAAACTCCGTTACGGTCATGCCTTTGTTGGCCTCGTTCAAGTAATCTGCTACGGACTGCTTGTTGTTCTTAACGAATGCTTGGCTCAACAAAGTGTTTTCTTTGAAATATTTGTTCAATGCGCCTTGTGCGATTTTATCCAAGATCTGCTCTGGCTTGCCGTCAGCTTTGGCTTTATCACGCGCGATTTCGAGTTCGCGTTGCTGCGTGGCCTCATCGACACCCTCTTTACTTACTGCGATTGGACGCATCGCGGCAATTTGCATCCCTACGTCACGACCTACGGCTACGTAATTCGCTCCGCCTACGTTCTCTAACCCCACCAATACGCCGAGTTTTGAACCTGCGTGGATATAAGAAGCAATTTTTTCAGCTTTGAGATGCACAAAAGAAGAAAGTTCAATTTTCTCGCCGATCTTACCGATCATATCTGTGATGTGATCCGAGATCAAGCGACCGTCGATTTGGAGGGCAAGCAAAGCTTCCTTGTCCGCAGGTTTTTCGGTTACGGCTTTGTCGAGGATTTTTTCGCCTAGGGCAACGAAATCGTCGTTTTTAGCCACAAAATCAGTCTCACAATTAAGTGCTACCACGATTCCTTCCTGATCGTCGTTAAAAGTCTTTACAAATACTGCTCCCTCGGCAGCTTCTTTGTCTGCACGCTTGGCAGAGAGTTTTTGTCCGCGTTTACGGAGAATGTCAATTGCTTTCTCGAAGTCGCCTTCTGCTTCTACGAGTGCTTTTTTGCAGTCCATCATGCCTGCGCCTGTCATTTGACGTAACTTGTTGACATCTTTTGCCGTGATAGCCATGGAATTTACTAGGTTGTAAGGTGTAAAAAAATTTCGGATGCAAAGATACGTAAAAACTACAAAGTGTGTTCCTTCTGAGGGCTTAATTTTTCAACTACCAATCATCCACCGCGTCACCACTCAACTCTGGGTCTGGCGGCATTGTGTCGCCTTCCAGCTCTTCGGGTTTGTACTCCTTGCTATCCAAGGCGGTCTCGTCCGTAGTGAGACGAAATTCCACACGACGGTTGATGCGACGGTCTTCTTCGTTTCTTTCAGGTGTAATGAGGGGATAGCTGGGGCCGAAACCTAAAGCAGATACGCGCCTGGAGTCAATTTCGCCGTAGGCTAGAATATACCTGCGGATAGACTCTGCCCGCTTTTGGGAAAGTTTGAAATTCTCCCCTTCGTCTCCTGCCGTATCGGTATGTCCCATCACGCGGAGATAATAGCCGGGATGCTCGACCAAGAAGGAAACCAAAAGGTGTAAGTCGTTTTCCATCTGCGGAAGGATCATGGCACTTCCAGAAGCAAACTCTATGGACTCAAACTGCACAGTTTTGATACTTTTTAGTGAGCGTTCGATGCGGGTGTCGCCCTTGAGGTGAAAGACCTCTTCGAGCCGAAAGAAATTCTCACCACTAACAATCATCAGGTAGTCGCGGTCATCAATCAGTTCAAACTCAAACGTACCGTCCTCACGAATATATTTTGGTTCAATCGGAATTTTGTCTTTGATGTCGAATAGTGCAATCACTCCCTCGAAGGTCTCGCCCGTGGTCGGTTCGGTGAATCGCCCCGAAAACTCCACCACCGCAGCCGGATGACCGCCCATCGCTAGGGAAAAAGAAAAAAGGTCAGAGTTCCCGTCTTCTTGGTAGAGCGTTTGGTACTTTTCGTTGTGTTCAGCACGCGCGTAGAACATCTCAGAAGCATCCTGAGTGATCGTAAAATAAAACTCACTGCCCTCGGTGTTGATAAACGGGCCTACGTTTTTGGGTTCTTGCCAGTACCGCCCAATCTGGTGGGTTTTAAAAATATCGAAGCTGCCAAAGTTGACTAATTGACCATCAGAACTAAAATACAAGGTGTGTTCAAGGGGGTGCATGTACGGACTTACCTCATTTCGGTTTGTGTTAATGTGAGGACCCATATTTTGAGCGACTCCCCATTGTCCCTCTTCGTCCTTTACGGAGTAATAAAGGTCGGCACCGCCAAAACTTGTTACACGGCTTGACGAAAAGAACAGCGTATCACCGTTGGGCGAAAGGCTTGGGTGAGAATCCCACTGAGCTGAATTGATAGTAGCCCCCATGTTTTCGGGCAAACTCCAAGCGTCGGTTTCTTCATCCCAGTAGCTGACAAATAAATCGCAGTTTCCGAATCCAAGGTCAGAGTTACAACGCGACATAATGAACATTTTACCATCAGGACTCATGCAAGGCGAACCTTCGTTATAAGGTGAATTGATCTCCTTGAACGGCTGCGGGTTATCCCACTCGCCATACTCGTTTTTCTCTGCAAAATAGATATTTTCGACGTTTTCGGGGCCTATACCTCGCTTCCGTCCTGTGTCAAGAATGCTTCGTTTGGTCGTAAAAAACAGGATACTATCGTTTTTCGCAAGTGTGGCTCCGTAATCTTCAAACTCTGAGTTAACGTAGTTTAGGCTCTTTGTGCCCATGTCCTCGGATGGGCGCAAGGAGTCCACGAGCTGCCAACGGTTGATCAGGTCAAAGTATTTCTCTGTTTCAATGTACCGAAAACGCTTGTTTTTTGTGAGGTTATCGTACGTTTTCCGTGCTTGTGCGCCATTGCCCCGATAATGCTTCATAAATAAGCGATAGGATTCACGAGAGACCGAGTCGCGCCCGACCTCGCGGGCTGCCCGTCCAAGAAGCTCAATAAGTTTTGCATCTTTGTTAAAGTTTTCAATCCCAAACTCGTTCACATATTGCAGTAACTGATTATAGACCACCTGCCAGTCTTTATCACGATAGTAACTATTGATGTAATCCAACTTATCTCGGTCGTCGTAGTATCGGAGGCGGTTGATATTGGGAAATTTCAGCTCAGGGGCGTGTAGAGTAGAGCGTTTTTGCTCTGGCTTAAAGGTTTCAAGTTCAAAGATGTTCCCCTCGGGTTCTTCTTCCTCTTCCTTATTTTCAGGCAAGGACAGCTTGTCCTTTATCTTTTTGAGTATTTGTGCGTGTGTGGTAGTACTATTTCCTAAAAAAACGAATAAGAGTATCCATAAAAAAGCCCTAGTAAACATGAGGTTATACGGTTTCTAACAAAGCTGTAAAAGTTGAATAGAGTAGTTTTTTGATCTGCTTTTATAACTATTTGTACGGATAGGGATCTAATTTCTTTTTTAACGCAGCCAGGAGGAGATAAGTTGCAAGAAGGAGGGTTTGTGTGACGAGATATTAAATTTAAGTACCTGCTTTTTAGCTCTCTAAGCGTTCTACCAATCTATTTGCGCAGCATCTTTTAAAAAATATATTCGCGCCTACTAAAATAGCTTTTCGTTTGTGTTTAGTATTCTTACGTCTGTGCGGTGTTTCTCGAAGAGGACGCTTATGCGTACTAGACTACTCCAGCCCCACCAAGCTCTCTTCAAATGCTCTAGTTCATAGATCAACTAAGTTTTTAAGTTTCTACTTCAAAAGGTGTTGTTCATTTTCGGGTAACATCCCTAATTCTCGTTTGATGAGTGAAAAAGGAATACTCACTAAACGATGTCATCCTGAAGTGAATAAATATCCTCCTCTGGATGCGCTAAGAAATCAAAGGCGGTACTTTTCGAGCTTTCCTTCAACCAAGCCTTGTTATCGTCTTGCTCTGGGATCAAAATGACGGGTTTTACTTTTTGCTCACGCAAAGAAAAAGGTATGTCTAAGGTCAAGTTCCCATCCTTATCGAAGACCCCCGTAGTTTCAATAGCTTTCATAGTCTTTACTTTTTTTCTTAAAACGAGATGCAAGTAGCAAAAGTTCTTTTACCCCAAGCCCGCCAAGCTTTATTCTCAAGTGCTTCATCAACCTCAGCACTCTTCCAACCTTCTGCTATCCAACCACGAAGAATTCTTTTGGCTACCTTGGCAGTTAAGCGGCTTAACTCCAATGAAAGTACTAGTTCTTGCAAAGCCCCACCTTCATGTTCCACTTCCTCCACCCAAGCCGTAATTTCTCCTTCCGACGTTTCTACCTCCTCTTGAATGCTACGAGTACTTTTTTGAAGTGGAGGAAAAAAGGCAGAAATCATAGGGTTTCCATCGTAGAAGGGCGTACCATTACTAAAATGCTCATTGTAAAAAAGGAGTTTGTCCTTCTTGACCTAAAGTTTTGAGCATCCTTTTCCAGTATCCACGATTAAGGTTATAGACACGGCGATCTTCGAGGAAGTTTTGATAAAGAATTTTATTCTTCATTGGTTTCTTTTGGTTCATCTCTGATAAATGCTGTTCCCTTGATTACTTCAATATCTACACGCACATCTTTAGTTCCTTTTTTCCTAAAAGTTTTACTCACTTTTGCATCTACTCCTCCATTTTCACCAGCCTGTTTGATAAAAGATTCTGCTTTTTTGAACTCCTTTTTACGCTCTAAAAACTGCCCTTTTGTAAAAAGTTCAACCCACCGGAAACCGTTGGAGGCTCATTCTGCGACCAAGATGCAGAAGCCTCCAACTTATTCCCTTGTGCTTGTATTCTTCCGCGATGTGTTTTCTCCTTATCCATTTCTTAAAACTATTCCTACCCCAACCCCGCCAAACTCTCCTCCAAAGCCTTAATTTTCGCCTCGGCATCGGCTTTTTTCTGCTGCTCGGCAGCGACGACCTTTTCGGGGGCGTTGTTTACGAAGCGTTCATTGCTCAGTTTCTTTTCTACCGACTTCAAGAACCCACGGGTATAATCAAGGTCTTTCTGGAGGCTCTCACGCTCGGCTTCCATGTCAATCAAACCTTCCATCGGGATGAAACACTCGTCTGACTTGACGACAAAACTCACCGACTGCTCAGGTTTTTCCTCCGAAAACTGCAATTCGGACGCGCCCGCCAGCTTCTGGATCACGGGGCGGAACTTCTCGTAAATCGCCTGATTTTCCGTTTTGACGTGTAGGGCAATGTCGTTCTTTTTCGGGATGTTCTTAGAAGTCCGAACGGCACGCGCCTGCGAAATGACCTCAAACATAAAGTCGGCTTCTTTGAGTAAAGCGTTATCTACCTCTTCAGTTTTCTGTGGATACTCGGCTACGATAATACAGTCCTTTTCGCCTCGCTCGCGGATATTATGCCAAAGTTCCTCGGTGAGGAAGGGCATAAACGGATGCAAAATCTTCATCAAATCCTCGAAAAAGGCTAAAGTTTGCTTTTGCGTTGCTTCGTCAATCGGTTTTTGGTACTCGGGTTTAATCATCTCCAGGTACCACGAACAGAAGTCATCCCAGATGAGCTTGTAAATCGTCATTAGGGCATCCGAAATGCGGTACTGACTGTACTGCTGTTCAAGCTTTTCGAGAGCTTGCGCAAAGCGGCTTTTGAACCACGCAATCGCGATATGATTATCCGAGTTGTCCGCTCCTTCCTGAACCTCCCAACCCTTTACGAGGCGCAGGGCATTCCAGATTTTATTGGAGAAGTTACGCCCTTGCTCACAGAGCTTTACGTCGAACGGTAGGTCGTTTCCTGCTGGAGAGCTAAAAAGCATCCCTGTACGCACGCCGTCTGCGCCGTATTCCTTCATCAATTCGAGCGGGTCGGGGGAGTTTCCGAGTGATTTAGACATTTTTCGACCCAATTTATCCCGAACAATTCCTGTTAGATAGACATCCTTGAACGGCAACTCGTTTTTGTACTCATAACCCGCCATAATCATCCGAGCAACCCAGAAAAAGAGGATTTCGGGAGCCGTAACCAGTACATTGGTCGGATAAAAATAGTCCAACTCTTCGCTCGAAAATGTTCCGTCTTCAAAGTCCGTGAAAGTCGCTATTGGCCAGAGCCAAGACGATGCCCACGTATCCAAAACATCTTCATCTTGGTGTAAATCTTTGGCAGTCAGACTTGCATCTCCAGACTTTTCCTGTGCGAGTTTGAGAGCTTCTTCGGGCGTTTCGGCAACGACAAAATCACTCTCGCCCTCACCAAAATAATAGGCAGGAATCTGGTGTCCCCACCAAAGCTGACGAGATAAGCACCAATCCCGAACATTCTCCATCCAATGGCGGTACGTTCCGACAAATTTATTGGGATAAAACTTGATATTTTCGTTCAAGACATTTTCAAGTGCAGGATCAGCGATTTTTTTCATATCCAAAAACCACTGCAAGGATAGGCGCGGCTCCACCACCGCATCGGTGCGCTCCGAACGCCCGACTTTGTTGATGATTTCCTCCGTTTTGACCAGTTGCCCGGCTGCTTCAAGGTCTTTGACGATATTTTTACGTGCTTCAAAGCGATCTTGCCCTTCGTATTTGCCGCCGTGTGCGTTCATCGTACCATCTTCGTTGAGGCAGTCGATAACTTCCAAATTGTGACGCTGCCCAATTTCGTAGTCATTTTGGTCGTGCGCTGGCGTAACCTTGAGGCAACCCGTTCCGAACTCCTTATCTACGTAATCATCAAAAATAATCGGCACTTCACGCCCTGTGAAAGGAACGATCGCCTTTTTTCCTTTTAAATGCTGATAGCGTTCGTCATCAGGGTTGATCGCGATGCCCGTATCCGCCAAAATGGTTTCGGGGCGAGTCGTGGCGATGGTGAGCCATTCATCTCCCGTTCCAGCAATTTTATAACGCACCGAGAAAAGCTTGGAAGGCTCTCCTTGCTCGCGGTAAATGACCTCTTCGTTTGAGAGGGCGGTTTTGGCTTCAGGATCCCAGTTAATCATCC
>CAZNAK010000072.1:0-9054 GCA_964570645.1 uncultured Cytophagales bacterium
GAATGCGTTCCGTGGCGCCGACGGCGGCTACGATTTCGGTGTTCGCTGCCGCAGACTGCACAGGGCACGGTGTTCCGGGCGCATTTATGTCCATGATTGGGAATGACCTCCTGCACCAAATCATTGATACAGGCTACACTGAACCCGGTGAAATCTTGCTTGAAACGCATCTGGGCATAAGAAAAGCCCTCCGCCAGTCAGAAAACACAAACAGCGACGGTATGACGATCGCCCTCTGTCGATACATACCCAAAAAGAATATCTTGCAGTTTGCTGGCGGAAAGCAAGGACTTTTCATGGTCAACGAGGGCGGAGAAAGTAAATTAATCCCAGGCGAAAAGCACGAAGTGGCAGGGCTTAAAAGAAAGAATCGGCGTGATTTTCAGACGCATCAAATCAAAATTGATGCGCCAACAAGCCTTTACATGTACTCAGATGGCTTTCCCGATCAGTTTGGCGGCGGAGGTAAAGGCAAATACGGGCAGAAACATCTCCGAGAAACACTGAAAAAAATAGCCCCTATGCCCATGAGAGAACAAAGCCAAGCTTTAGACGTTGAACTCAGAGAATGGAAAAATGGTACACCACAAATTGATGATATTCTTGTTTGGGGAGTCCGCCTTGAACCTTTCAGAACTTAAACATACAAACACCAATGGCAGAAGAAAAAAAAGCATCGTTTAATCTTTTTGAAGAAGTAGAATCTTGGTTCGAGCAGTTCTCGCTTACGCGTGAGCAGGCACAAAAGCGTTTTGAAGAACAAAAAGTGAAGTTCGACGAACAGGTAAAAAAGCTTAACCAAGAGTTGGACTCCTCCGAAAAAGCGCAGAAAATCAAGCAAAAATGGGAAGAGTTGCAAGTACAGATGGCACTCGGAAAAGCAGAAGGTAGAGACGCACTAGAAGTGCAAAAGAAAAAAGCCGCCGAGAGCTTTCATAAGCTCAAACAAGAACTCGAAGAGCTTGAAAGCACCCTTGAAGTAAAGGGTGAACAACGACTTGATGGCTTCAAGACCGAGATGAGCAAACTACAAACCAAATTTGAAGCCTTTCAGGCACAAACAACCTTGAGTAAAGCAGAGCTAAGCAAAGAAGCAGAAAAACGCAAGCAGGAGGCAACCGAAAAGCTCAAAGAATTTCGTCAGAAAGCCGCTGCCGAACGTGAAAAAAGTGGAGAAAAAGTAGCCGCTTTTTCCAAGGAAATGGAAAGCTCATGGGCACACATCAAAAAGGCGTTCAGGGAATTATTCGCTTAAAAAACTGAGCCTCGCTGGTCATCTTTCCCTCAGCGAGGACTCATCTATACTTTTTTGCCATAGAAATAGGGATTTTAGTACGTTCTATGTACCTTACTCGCTAATCTGATCAGAAGCAATGAGCGAACGCAGACGCGCCAGAGAATCACGGGAGAAAAAGTATCGCATCCTGTATGTGGATGACGAAAAATATAACTTGACCGCTTTCAAGGCGGCATTTCGGCGTGACTACAAAATATTTCTCGCCGAAACCGCCGCAGCAGGAATTGAAATCCTACGTGATAACGAAATTGAACTCGTCATCACCGACCAGCGTATGCCCGAGGTCACTGGCGTAGAGTTTCTCAAAAAAATTGTTCCTGATTACCCGAACGTTATCCGTATGATCCTCACCGGGTTTAGTGACGTAGAGGACATTATTTCGGCGATTAACGATGGAGGGGTGTATCGCTACATCACCAAACCTTGGGACAAAGACGATCTCAAAATTACGATTGATCGCGCCCTAGAGTCTTACGAGCTAGTACGCGAAAACCGAAGCCTGATCCGTGACTTGAAAGAGGCAAACGAAGGCTTGGAACGAAAGGTCAAAGAGCGTACAGCCGAAATCACGGCAGCAAAGGAAATCATTGAGGAGAAAAATACCAGCATCGTTGATAGCATTAACTACGCACAACGCATCCAAACGGCCAGCTTGCCTTCCCACGAGCGTATTGCCTCAAAGCTCGATAACTTTTTTATTCTCTTCCTCCCACGAGACATCGTTAGTGGTGATTTTTATTGGTTTGAGGTACAGCGTGATATGGAAACGGACTCCGAAAAAATTCTTTTTACGGCCATTGATTGCACAGGACACGGAGTGCCCGGAGCATTTGTCTCCTTGATCGGTAAAAACGTCCTAGACCAAATTGTCCGCCTTGAACAAGAACTGTCTCCTGATGTCATCCTCAATCGGCTGCATACCGAAATTAATCGCTCGCTCAATCAGCAAGAGAGTAAAAACCGCGATGGTATGGACGTTACTTTCTGTTCCATTGACCTAGAAAACAAAAAGTTAGAGTTTTCTGGCGCAAAGAATCCGCTAGTCAAGATAAAAATAGGCGCGACCGAGGCAGAGGTGTTTAAAGGAGGACGTTCGTCTATTGGGGGCGTGATGACCAAACATCAACCCTTCGAAAAAGTCGAAATTTCGCTTGAAGAGGAGGCTTGTTATTACATGTTCTCTGATGGTTACCAGGATCAGTTTGGCGGGCCAAAAGGACGTAAGTTTATGAAAAAACGGCTGCGTGAACTTCTTATCGAAATCCACCAGAAGCCTATGGCAACACAAAAGGAAATCTTGCAAAATACGCTTAATGAGTGGATGGCAGGTAGCGAGCCGCAAGTAGATGATATTTTAGTGATCGGTATGCGCCTTTGATGAGTAGATGACACGCTTTACTTTTTCAATACCTATCTGGCAGACTATGCCCTTTAAATCGTCTTTGGCGGTTCTGCTTCGCGATACGCAACATACTGCCTTAGCTTGGATGAACGCAGCGACAAAAAAGCAGTCTGATCTATTTCCTTTATCAGAAAAAACGTACAAACATGAGTTGGTTGCCTTTACGGGCGAGAAGATACTATTTCATCAGTACGACTCGGCAGCCTCTGTGCCCACCATTGAAGGGCTTTGCGCCTACGACCTGACGGGCAGGTTATCTTGGGAAGTGCCGTTTACACAGCTCCTGGCGGTTGGAGCCACGAGCGTAAAGGTGAGGTTTTCGGCTTACGGACGCGAGGAAGATCAGCTTCTATCGTCGGATACAGGCGAAATTACGGCTGCCTTTACGGCTATCTCACCGACAAAAGTCAAGCTACCGGAGCTGTACCGCCAAGGTAGTACGTACTTTGAAAGCTTTGAACTATTCTTGAAAAAGTTTGGCGTAAAACCGCGTTTAGGGGTAGAGTATTTGGAAACCGATAGCGGAATAGTATTATCGTTTTATGAAGCGCGTAAAAATAGGTTTCAAAACCAACTTTGGCACATCAGTGACCAGCAGGAAATCATCGAAAAAGTCACTTTGTCCGAATCCAGCAAGGGACTCGGAAAGCACACTTTTTGGCAGCAAGCGGGACAAATCTGGCTGATTGAGGAGCGTAAGACCGTTCGCTGTTTTTCCATCTAAATCGTTACATTTATACTATGAAGCAGCCACTCCTGAACCACCAAGAGATCAAACAAAAAATCCTTCGCATTGCTTACGAAATCTATGAGCAGAACTTTGAGGCAGAAAAATTATTTCTGATCGGTATCAGGGATACAGGATACATTTTGGCGGAGCTACTCGCTGAGGAGCTTCGTAAAATTGTTCCCTTTTCTGTGGAGTTAAGAGCTATCTCGCTGGACAAACAACGGCCTACGCAGAGCCTTGTAAGGCTAGAAGGTGAACTAAGTGAGTTTACAAACCAGCGTCTTATTTTAGTCGATGATGTCCTTAATACAGGCAGGACGCTGGCTTATAGCTTCAAGCCATTCTTAGAGATTTCCATCCAACGCCTCCAAACAGCCGTTTTGGTTAATCGTGAGCATCATTCTTTCCCCATCGCTGCCGACTTCTCGGGCTACGAGCTGTCCACAACGCTTCAGGAGCATATTGAGGTAAAGCTAAAAGGCGATGACTTTGGTGTATTTTTAAGGTAGTTGTACGACTCCATCTGGACACCCTTCCCTACATCCGAAAATAAGAAAACTCAGAACGGATACTTTTTTCATAGAAACGACCAATAGACTCGGCATTCATAAAAGCCGCATAAACATCGGCGGGTACATTGGTGTAGCAATGTACGCTACCCTTGGTAAAATGAATGATCAGCTTTTTACTCTCAAGCTCGTAGCCAACAGATTTAATGAGGCGGGAGTTGATCGGATAAAGACGCATTGCAGTTTTTATTTAGTGGGAGTAAGTGTTGTGTCTTTTTGCTTCTGTTCAGATGTTAAATGAGTTTTTCAGCAGTAGGCTTAAGTATGACAAGCCCGAGAGGAGGTAAGTTAAGGCTAAGGTAGTGGGCAGATGTCGCCTCCACAGCTATACGTTTAGTCTTTAATTTACCTTTATTAATAGTACCCTCACAACCAAAACGCACCTCCTCGGTGTTCAGTACTTCCTTGAATATAAATTCCTTTGTAAGTGCAATTTGATAGTTCTTTCGTGCAATAGGAGTGAAATTTAGTGCTACCAAAAGTGGAGGTTCCCCCGATTCCTTAGACGGTTTGCGCCAATAAACAAGCGCGGATTCTTGATAATTATCTACGTCAACCCACTCAAAGCCATCAGCGGAAAAGTTTTCTTCGTACAAGGCAGGCTCCTCTTTAACCAGTTTATTTAATGCTTTGACGTACGTTTGCAGGCCACTGTGTGCGTCTTTTTGGAGGAGTTCCCAGGGAAGCTGCGCGTCGTGGTTCCACTCATGTGTCTGCCCAATTTCTGCCCCCATAAATAATAAATTTGTTCCTGGATGCGTGTAAAAATACCCTAACAACAATTTTAGATTTGCCAGCTTTTGGGCGGGCGTGCCGGGCATTTTCCCAAGAAGCGAAGCTTTTCCGTGTACCACCTCATCGTGTGAAAAAGGAAGCAGGAAGTTCTCCGAAAACGCATACGTGATCCCAAAAGTGAGCAAATTGTGCCTGTTCTTTCGGAACAAAGGGTCGGTTTTGAAATACTCTAGCGTATCGTGCATCCAGCCCATCATCCACTTTTGGCTAAAGCCGAGTCCGTCCGCGTAAATGGGGTGTGAAACTCTAGACCAGGCAGTAGATTCCTCGGCAATGGAGTGCGCGTTCGGAAATCGACGAAATATTTCTGTATTTAATTCCTTCAAAAACGCAATGGCTTCTAGGTTCTCGTTTCCTCCAAAACGGTTCGGAACCCATTGTCCCTCCTCCCGCGAGTAGTCCAAATAGAGCATGGAAGCTACGGCATCGACCCGAATACCATCGACGTGGTACTTATCGAGCCAAAAAATAGCACTGCTAATCAAAAATGACCGCACCTCAGGGCGACCATAATTAAAAATCAGGCTGTCCCAGTCGTTGTGATAACCCTGACGCGGGTCGGCGTGCTCATAAAGATAGGTGCCATCAAACTTGCGAAGGCTAAACTCATCCTTCGGAAAGTGAGAAGGTACCCAATCAAACAGGACACCGATATCTGCCGAATGGAACGCGTTAATCAGCACCATAAGCTCTTGGGGCGTACCGTAGCGCGAGGTAGGCGCGAAATACTGGCTGACCTGATACCCCCAAGAACCAAAAAACGGATGCTCCATCACGGGCAGAAACTCAACGTGCGTAAACCCCATTTCAGCGACGTACTGAACCAGCTCCTCGGCTAGCTCTAAGTAACTCAACGAGTCACCCGATTCGAGGTCTCGTTTCCATGACCCTAAATGAACCTCATACACCGACATCGGCTGTTTGAGTGCATTTTCTTGATGTTGCTTTTCGACCCAATGTGCATCCTTCCAGTCAAATTCCGTATCCCAAATAATTGAAGCTGACTGTGGGGGGGTCTCCGAAAAAAAAGCAAAAGGATCGCTTTTATCGCGCTCATTCCCTTCCGCGTCGATGAGCCGATACCGATAAAGGTCGCCACGTTTGGCCTGACTGACAACCCCCTCCCAAATGCCACTGCCATCTTGACGAAGAATTAGCGGGTTTCGGTCTTCTTGCCAGTCATTAAATCCCCCGACTACGGATACTTTTTTGGCAAAAGGAGCCCATACCGCAAAGTACCCCCCCTCCTTAGTCAGGTGGCTTCCAAACTTCTCGTAAAGGCCGTAATGTTTGCCCGAGCGAAAGAGGTAAATATCGTAGTCTGTGAATCGTGAATAAGCCATACGAAAAGCTACGGAAAAATGTTGAAATCTCGTTAAAATGTGCGCTTCAACTAAACTTTAATGCTTGAACTTGTTGATAAAGGAGGTTGGAATTGTAATATTCAGAGACAATCTGGTATATTTGCGCAGTTCATTAAAGGCAATGCTGTTCCTAGATTTGCACTGTCGAACCAAATGTTGAACTTAATCTATCTATATGAAAGCGTTATCGCTTGCCCTTGTGCTCTCTATTTTTTCTTTGGCAGCACGGGCACAAACCACACTATTTCACACACCTCAAGAATCTTTAGACCTACAAAAATCACTTGATCCAACGTTAGTACAATGGACACGTTTTTGGAGTGAGAAAGGTTTCAATTTCACAATAAAAAAAGAGAAAGAACCTAATCATATCTCTATTGGGGGAGGTGAATCTGAAATGGGAAGTTTCTTGTGGTTAAGTCGTTTTGAGGTCTGTAATTACCTCACTTCGGATACACTGATCAAGACAGAAATCATCCCGCTCTTCATGAATAACATTCCAGATTCCATGATTCTGGATGTCGATCACACGAAATTTGAAGAAAGTGCCGTCGAACGCCTTGCCTTTTTACAAGATGGGCTGGTTTTAGATTCGGTTTGGCTAACCAAATTTAATTACTTCCAAACGTGGTCTTCCAATACAGTAAATCCTTATCAGGCGAACGTAAGCGACCTACCCGACTCGCTGGTGATTCAGCTTTATGACAAGGAAAAAGAAAAAGGCTGGTCCTCGCCACTAGACACAGCAATCGTTAATTCACATTTTGGCTTTCGCCGCTGGAGATACCATAATGGAATCGACTTAGACTTAGAAGTTGGTGACCTTGTCCGTTCCGCTTTTGGTGGTGTGGTAAGGATTTCAAGCTACAATCATCGCGGCTTTGGACACTACATCGTCATTCGTCACGATAACGGGCTAGAAACGCTCTACGGGCATTTAAAAGAAAAGTTTGTCAGACCAGGACAGTACGTAGAACCCGGACAACTAATCGGCTTTGGCGGAAACTCAGGACGAAGTACAGGACCGCACTTACACTTTGAGGTACGATACCAAGGGTTTCCTATTGACCCCTCCGAAGTTTTCGACTTCAAAAAAAACGCCCCTAAAAGTGATGTTTTTGTTTGGAATACCCAAAAACTAAAGCGCACAGACCATGGTTCGTCTAGGCGTGCTGTTCAAGCCCGGAAAGCTACACGCAACAGTCAAGGCGTACGAGTGTATAAGGTTCGCTCAGGGGATTCTCTTTGGGTGATCGCCAGACGACACAATACAACGGTTACAAGAATTTGTCAGATCAACGGACTTACCCGAACGGCTACCCTACGCATTGGACAGCAGCTACGCCTAGACTAACAACCATGAAAACGATTAGCTTTGGAATTGGAATTTTATGCTTGCTCACGGCTTGTAACGCTGAGTTAAGTACTGAATTACCTTCCAAAAGCACGCTGCAAGAAAACGAAATACGCTCCGACAACCCAGTAAGCCCACTTCAGGAAGAGGCAAAAGCAGAACCTACTCCCACGGATACGGCTGCACTCTCTGCTTTTAACACTTTTGTAGAAAAGCTTCCCACTGACCGGATAGAGCAAATGAAAGTCGTTGTACAAGAGTACAAAACTACGCTCGCTGATGCCCCCCAATCTCAAGCTGACCTAGCGTTTGTGACAGTCTATAAATTTCAGCGTAAGCTCAGTACAACCTTGTCACGCTCCCTTTATGAGGAACTCAACCACGATCCCGCTCAGGAAAGTTATCAAAACCGTTGGACTTTGTTGGACTCCTTAGCGGATTATGGTTTGCAAACGCAGATGGCGGAAGGTGAAATTTACCTCGCACCTGACCTCGACTTTTTGGCGACACACTTTTATCCACAGCTTTCTGCATCCATGCAAGCTTTTTTGGGTCAGTCACAACTCGAAGACCGTGAAGGCTTCACTGAGGATGCGGGGTTAACTATTTCTCCGAAACAAGTGGGAGAGCGAGTTATTTTCTGGGATGCTTTTGCTTTACGCTATCCTGACTTTATCCTGAAGCAAGAAGTACAAGACCTGCGCTTGCGGTATCGAATCGCACTGCTGCACGGAACGGACAACACTCCTGCTTTCGATTATGTCAGCGGACAGCTTACGCGTGAGTTTGAGCAAGCTTTTGATTACCTCATCGGAAAGTACCCAAAGACAGAACTGGGCAGGCTGCTCACGTCGTACAAAAAGAACCTTCGGGATAACGACTGGCGCATGACTCCTGAAGTGGAGCGGTTTTTACGACGTCAGCAAGTGGCTTACAAGCCAAACATATAAGGCCAACTAAACCTTTCACTGGCTTTTACGTATTCTTAACAACGCCATCTTTCCTACTATATGCCCCATTCAGAAGCAGCGTTATGACAACGAATTCAGGATCATAACTTCGATGCCATTGGGGCAAAGTTTCCATTTTCGCAAAGACTGGCGCGTGATAATAACTGGACGGAAGACTTTGCACGAGCAGTAATTGATGAGTATAAAAAGACGCTTATCGTACGTTTTTTGGTGAGCCACCAGCAGCCATTTGGCCAGCCAGTGAACGAAGATTCTCTGAGATTGACTTTAGACGCGTAAACACCCATCGTAACTTTATTATTTCTAAGTCTAGGTTTCGAGGACTTGCTGCTATGCTGTGTCTTTTGATGGTTAGTCCATTTTTTATTCAAGCAGATTCTGGTGATGTGGCTAGTATGATTACCATTGGTGTGATCTTCTTTTTTATTATTGTTAGTGTAATCAGTAGCTCAGGAAGCAAAAAGAAGAAGCCAAAGGGAAGAGACTCCTCTTCTGCGGATAGTAATGATAGCGGATGGTGGATTTTTGGAGGAGATAGCGATTCCTCAGACAGCGGATGTGGAAGTGGATGC
>CAZNAK010000073.1:0-1152 GCA_964570645.1 uncultured Cytophagales bacterium
CGGGCAAGGTCTGCTAATGTTTTTCTTTTTTCGTGCGTTGCCGTAATATCCAGAAAAACTAGCTCGTCGGCACCCTGTAAAGCATATTTTTTGCCCAGTGAAACCGCATCGCCCGCAAAGCGAAGTTCCTTAAACCGCACTCCTTTAACCACTTGCCCGTCTTTGATGTCCAGACAAGGAATGATTCGTTTAAATAGCATAGTCAAAAGTACAAAAACATCTTTAACTAATTTTGTGTCTTTCTAAAGACTTAGTTGTTTCCATGTTCCCTTCTGCCAGTTATAGCGCAGTGTACTTGGTAAGGCGAGCCACCAGTACCGATTTACGTTCACCGAAAACGAGGGCTGCATGTAGCAGTTGATGGCACAGCCCTCACAGGCAGGCATACGTCCTTCTTGCGCGATGAGTGTTTGGACTTTTTTGGAGCGGTGTAGATCATAGAGATCACCTTTAATCTCGATTTCCTCCAATCCTGCATGATAGCAAGGCAAAACTAACTTATTTTCGGGCGAGATGACAACCGTAGTGCTACCCGCTTTACATACGGGTGCGTCTGTACGGTTGCCGCCATGCTCACGAAGGCTTAAAAAAGCGGTGTTGAGATAAATATTTTCTTTCCAAGCCCAAGAACGCAATATCTTGATGTTTTCAGCCGAAAGCCCTCCACCGTTATCAATCGTGTTGTAGTCAAAAATAGGGTTTACGATCAAAATCAAATCATTCGGAATACAGATGGTGCGCCAGATACGTTCTAACTCCTCCATATTTGAGTCCGAAACGGTAAACAAAATGTCAGGGCGTTGTCCTAATGACCTGGCGAGCTTGATTCCTTCCATCACAGACTCAAAACACTTCACACCACGAATTTGGTCATGCGTTTCAGCATCGGCAGCATCCAAAGAGAAGTGTAGCATATCCACCTGCTCTGCTAAATCCTCGGCAAAACGCTTGTAACGCATCGCGTTGGTCGTTAGGGTTGTGATAAAACCCATTTTTTTGGCTAACGGGCAAAAGTCCGCAATCTGAGGATGTAAAAGCGGCTCTCCGCCCGTAAAGTCAATTACTTTCACACCTAATTTTTTGAGATCACGGAGGTTTTCTTCGACGTTTTCAAGACGAACAAAAGGCGAAGGGCGCTCCCAGATGTCGCAA
>CAZNAK010000073.1:1162-6026 GCA_964570645.1 uncultured Cytophagales bacterium
CATTTGGCGTTGCAGCGGTAGGTGACGTAATAATTACAAAGTACGGGATGGGAAACTAAACGCATAGACGAAGATACGGACTTTACTTACCTTGCCGAAAAGAAACCTAAATTATGCAAAGCTCTCCCCTCCAAAATCTCCGTGTCATCGAATTAGCCAGCGTGCTAGCAGGCCCTAGCGTCGGGCAGTTTTTTGCTGAGTGGGGCGCAACGGTCATCAAAATTGAGAATCAAAGTACGGGCGGTGACGTAACGCGCACCTGGAAACTTCCCTCAGAGTCGTTAGAAGAAAGCCGCTCTTCGTATTTTACCTGTTGCAACTGGGGAAAAACAAGTATCGCCTTAGATTTACGACAAAACAAAGATCGTCAGCGAGTTTATGATCTTATTGCGGAGGCTGATTTGATTATTACAAGCTATAAAGCAGGTGATGCTGAAAAGCTCGGTATGGATTACACCACTCTCAAAGCCTGTAAACTCAATCTGATTTATGGAAAAATTACGGGTTACCCAGCGGATGATCCGCGAGTGGGATACGACGGAATCTTACAAGCTGAAACGGGCTTTACTTACCTCAATAACGAAAAAATGCCCGTCGCTCTGATTGATATTTTGGCAGCACACCAACTCAAAGAAGGAATTTTGATCGCGCTTTTACGGCGTAATCAGACGGGAGAAGGCGCGGAGGTGAGCGTTTCTTTGCTTGAATCAGGCGTTTCTTCGCTTGCCAACCAAGCGACGGCATACCTTACGGCAGGGCAAATTCCAGAACCAAAAGGGAGTGATCATCCGAATATCGTTCCCTATGGAACCGTTTTCAAGACCAAAACCTGCGCGATTGTCCTCGGCGTGGGGAGTGATGCACAGTTTCAACGCTTATCTGAACTCCTGAATCACCCTGAATGGGCTAAGGACGAGCGATTCTCGACAAACCCTGCTCGTGTAAAGCATCGTGAAGCCATCAAAACGAAGATCGCTGCCGTCTTTCTGGATTGGAATGGAGAGGAATTACTTACCCAACTTCATCGGCAGAAAATCCCCGCAGGAGACATTCGTAATATGAAAGCCGTTTTTGAGGATCAAAATGTCCATCAGATTATTTTGGAAGCGGGAGGTTTTCGTACTGTCCGCCTAAATGTGGCTCGAATTGACGGACAGCTTCCGAGTTTTCCACTGAGTGCGCCTCCAAGCTTTGATTAGTCGTCATTTAAAATCGTTTCAATTCGGCCCAAAGCGTCCTCCTAATGATACCTTGTCATGGTATCCGTACTGCGACTTTTGGCGAGTTTGAGCTGTTCTTCCAGTTCCAGCAGTTCGCCTCGTGCTAAGGCACGAACGTCCGAGGTTTCTGTATCATAACCTACATTTGGTGTCTCGTGCATGAGATAGTCCATCCTTTTGAGGTATGAACGCTGTAAGTTACGGCGGAATAAATCAACGTTTTCGCCTGTCTGTAACTCTGACCAGATGCTTGTCCGTAAGTCCTGTAACATCTCCAGGGCGTTGTAACGCTCATCATTCAGGGTTTCGGCATCAATCAAACGCCCCATAACCGTAAAGCTCATTAGCCCGTTCAGGTGTCCAACTTGCAAACGCCGTAGCCGTTCTGAGTATCCCGAAGGACTGATATTTTGAAGAATTTGCGGCGTAAGTAGCCATTCAGGGGTTTCAAAGACGTTTTTGTGCAGCCACTCCATAGGTGCTTTTTGGGTCTCCTTTGATACAATGGCATAAACATCTCCCGCTTGTTCGGGCGTTTTGATGATTTCGTACACCCCGCCAATATTTTTGTTCACGTGGTGGGTGTAGCGTCTCCAACAGCCCAGAAGTTCTCCGTAAAGTTCGTCTAGGTCGTCGTAGTCATTGGTTTGATCCGAAGTCCACTCGTGTAAATGCTCGGCGACATATTTGAGGTTTTTGAGGGCATAGTCGCTGGCTTTAATTGGGTCATCTCCGATACACTCCGTCTGTGAGGCAGGATCAAAATTATTCCGTTGTCTGCCAAAAAGAAAGCGCGGATCGTCTGCTTTTTCAAGGATCAACCGGTTAAGTGTTTCTTCTTCTTCCGCTTCGGGGAAAACACGGTAGCCCCAGTTTACGGCGTAATGATCGTAGGGGCCAAGCTGGCGAATAAAACGGATATTTTCATCGCCGGGTTGGGCAATGTAGTTATATCGCGCATAGTCCATGATCGTGGCGGCAATACCAAACTCCTGCGTAAAACTACCCGACCGCAACGAGTCCACCGGGTAGGCAAAACTTGCCCGCATATTGTGGGGAAAGCCAAGCGCGTGGCCGACCTCATGGGCGATAACCATACGCATCATCTCACCAAGTTCTTCTTCGGACGTGTTGAGCGTTCTGGCAGAGGGGTTGGCCGCGCCCGTTTCGAGCATATAGCGGTTTCGGTAAGAGCGAAGATGATTATGATACCAGATAATGTCGCTTTCGATAATCTCGCCTGTGCGCGGGTCGGAGACGCTTGGTCCGACTGCATTTCGGGTCTCACTCGCTACATACCGTACTACGGAGTAACGCACATCTTCGGGACTAAACTCAGGGTCTTCCTTGGGCGAGGGGGGATATTTGGCGAGGATAGGATTTTTAAAGCCTGCGGTTTCAAAGGCCTTTTGCCAGTCTTCGATGCCTTGTTTGATGTACGGACGGAGCTTGTCGGGCGTAGCCGGGTCAAGGTAATAAATGATGGGTTTGACGGGTTCGACGAGTTCGCCTCTAGCGTATGCCTCTGAGTCTTTGGGTTCGAGTCGCCAACGACGGATGTAGGTCTTGCGGTCTGCCTTCAGCTCCTCCGATCCGTAATTTATCTGCGAAACCGTAAACCACCCCACACGCGGGTCAAAAGTACGTGGCTTCATGGGTTCCTCGGGTAGCAAAACCATAGACTGGTTCATTCGCATACTGATCGTTCGGCTATTATCGTTTTGTGGAGGATTGTCAGCCTCGTAGGTCATATCCTGCTGAACTTCAATATTTAGGGGGAAGCTCTTGACGGTGTGAATAAAACTTCTAGAGCGATCCAAACGGCGTACTTTGTACGCACGGAGGTGCGCAGTCCGCTGATTGCCTTTACATCCTTCGAGAAAAGATCTGTTACTTTTACAACTGCCGCCGTAGAGTCTGGATTAAACGCCTCGATACCAAGGGCATAAAAAGTTGGCTCGAAGTTATTTGCTTGAACCGATTTATAAATTGGTAGGGAGTCCTCGGCTACGGCATCATACGACTTTATTTTGATGAGAAGTTTATCCTGAAACCGCTCCCAGCTAATGACCTGCGTATTCGTCTTTGATCCTGCGTTGGTATATCCACCCCCAAACCCTGAGGGAAGACTTACAATACGGGTTACCCAAAGCATCTCTTTTCCGAGCAGGTCGTTAGGAACTTCGTAAAAGTAATCTTTACCCACTTTATGCACCGTAAATAAACCTTCATTAGATTTCGCTGAAGCTGTAATGACCTCTTTGTAAGGCTTAAACTTTGAAGGCTTCTTTCGTTTTGACTTTGATTCTACTTGTTCAGAAGCGTTTTCTTTTTCTTTCTTACGCTTTTTACGTTGCCCAAAAGCAGCAGGCGATACAAGAAGCACGATCAATAGTAAAATGGTGCAGGTTCGCATGGTCTGTGGTAATTTGGAAAAACAAGATAGGACTTTTTGGTGAAAAATTGACGTAAAAAATCCTTTGTCCCGCAAAGCTGAGACAAAGGATTTTCTTAGTAATTACTCTGATGTAACTTATTTCACTACAAAACTGCTTTTTCCGATCAGCTTGCCTTCCGCATAAAGTTCTATTATGTGCTTGCCTTCTTTGTATTCTTTACCCCGATTGTAAAGCACAGTGATGTCCTGTGAGGAATTATCGTAGAGAATTTCCTTTGCCGTGGTGTAGAAGATTTCGCTGCCATTGTAGTCAAAAGACCCTGAGCCTGTAGCCAGGTCCGAAATGGTTGTGTTCCCTGGCTCTAGGATGCGCACCAGAATCTTGCGGTTTCCGGGGTCTGCTGCTTTATTCTCACCAATCTGAAAGGTAAACTTAAGTTTTTCGATGTGGCGGTTTTTGTATTCGTTGTCATCGCGCTCTCTGCCCCTTTTATTAATTGCGATTGTCCTTATGTTATATGCCTTGAGTGCGCTAGCTTCGGTGAGCTTAGAGGATAGCCGTTGTTTGGTTTGTTCGGATTCTGAAAGCTGTCCCGAAATACTATCTACCGTAGAGGCTAGGTTCTCGACATCGCTTCGGAGTCCCTCATTTTCTTGGCGTAAGCGGGCAATTTCCTTATCTTTTTCTTCGAGTAAGATTTCATACTCCGAAAGTTTAGCTTTGATTTCTTGGTAGCGACGGTTTGTCAGGCTTACCCCACTCCGAATCTGACGCTTTTCTGTTTCTAGTTGCGCAATAACCTGTCGGAGTGAGTCATCCTGAATGCCAAGGCGTTCTTTTTCTGCCAGTACTTCCTGAAGTGCCGTGGAAAGTGAGTCAAGCTGGTTACCAATATCTTGGATTTCCTCTTGTTTTTCTGCCAGATCTGCGAGCGCATCGTCTTTTTCGCTGTTGAGGCTGTACACGTAATACCCTAAAATTAAGACGATAACCGCCAAAAATGCGATCAGACCGATCAGAATAGGAGATTGTTTCGATTGATTAGATTCCATGGGAATTAATTGGATAGGTGGTTTATTTTCTTTGGCTAAAAGCCGCAATTCTCATGCTAATATACGTTTTTATGCTTTTAACAAAGCGCAAACGAGTATTTTATCTTACTTTGTTCTGCCTAATAGTTGCACACGACGTTTAAACTAGAAATTCTAAAAATTGCTCAAGACCTTCCTTAGACTCCCAATTTAC
>CAZNAK010000073.1:6036-9046 GCA_964570645.1 uncultured Cytophagales bacterium
CAGTAACGCTTTTATTTCTGGGGCGGCAGTTATGCTTTGTTTACAGACGGCAGCTAACTTTCAGGTTGCTCACAGTAAACGCCTCTGGGCGGTACTTTGGATCGCTTTTTGGGGTACAATATTTACGTATAACCTTTGCTCATTTTATGAACTTGGCGATCATAGTGCGAAGTATCGTTTCATAAAAAAACATCGCATTATTTATCGCTGGGGTACGTATGCAGCTCTCCTGATGCCTGTTTTTGCGTTGCCTTGGCTCTCGGTGTTTCAGATTATATTTTTGGTGCATCTGGCTGTAATTTCGTTTTTTTACACCGTTCCCATTAGCCTGCAACTGCCTAGCGGGAAAGCCCTGAAAGTGCCTGCTTTGCGTGCAGTTCCTTTCCTCAAAACGCTTTTGGTCGGTTATGTTTGGGCAAGTGTGACGGTTATTTTCCCTCTCCTCTATGACCAGCTTTGGATCACGGATCACAGCATCCAAATTTATTTTTTTGCACAGATTCTTTTTGTCACGGCTGTTACGCTTCCTTTCGATTTTCGTGATATTGACTACGATAAAAGTCGCTCGGTCGCCACGCCCGCTAATACTTTTGGGGTGATAGCCAACAAGCTTTTATCCTTCGGAATGCTTGGCATAGCAATCGTTTTGCTTTGGGAGATGCCGCTTTTAGCCGAAAAAATCACGTACGGACTCGCAGTGATAGCGGTTCTGTGGAGTTCTCCGCGTCGCTCAGAGCTATTTTACATTGGTGTGATAGATTTTTTGCTGTATATGCCTTTCATCCTCACATTGGTCATTTGGTAAATACTCACGTTTGGATAAGGATCAAGAAGATAGGTAAGCTAGTGCCGTGACCCTTTCCATGTTCCTCCATAGCGGTAAAAATCTCCTTTTTGGTGTTTACGAAGGCAGGACTCGCAGACAAAAATCCACGTCTTCCCTTTTCGGATTTGGATACGATACATAACCGTGTGATCTGTCTGGCAAGTGGCGCAATTTTTTGTTTTCATAACGATTGAAAAAATGATTCGGGCATTAGGTAAACCGCTTTAAGTCAGTATTTTAATTAGTTGTACCATGCCAAGCACTAAAAACACTACACCGATGATTTTATTGATAAACTTTGTAATTGTCTTTAAGCGACCAGCAATCAAGGCACTCAAGTAGCCATAAAGCGCGAGGGCGAACCATTTTCCTATCGCGGCACTCAACAAAAATACTAGTAGAAAGTCAAGCTGTGCGAGCGTATCAATACTGAAAAAGGTCATGGATTGCATAAAAGCTAAGACAAACAACCAGAACGGTAGGGCTTGAGGGTTTAATACTGCAACAAGCAGACCCCGAAAAAAGGGATGACTTTTTTTATCCGTTATTTCTTTGTCGGGTTTCGTTGCTTTGTTCTTTTTGATAAGAAAAAGGGTTCCGACACCCAAAAACGCGACGGCAACAGCATACTTTACGTAGTCGTTATTGAGGGCGTCACTAAGAAGCCGCCCAAAGTGAATCGCTAAGAATAACTGCCCTATCTCAACCAGTGCCGCCGCAAGTGCCAACCGCGCAGTGCGTTGGACAGATTTTCGTTGAGTGTCGTGTAAACAACCGATACATTGATCGGACCGATAGGTAGCGTACCGATCAAGGTCGCACCTGCACCCAAGATTGCATATAGAAAGAGTGAAAAGGTTTCCATACATTCATCTACCGTGCATTTACTTCTTTTCCGCTTCTAGCGTATCAATCAACGTGAAGTCAATCGTGCGTTTTTCTAAGTCCACTGCTTCAACCTGAATCAAAACCCTTGAACCTAGCCGCAGAACCGTTTTGGTGCGCTGCCCCACGATCGCTTGTTTTCGCTGGTCAAACTCATAATAGTCCCCTGGGATGGAATCAATTCGTATCATGCCTTCACACCCGTTTTCGGCGATTTCGACAAAAATTCCCCAATCCGTTACGCCCGTAATCATTCCCTCAAACTCCTCACCCAAAAAGCCCGAAATGTACTCGACTTGTTTGAGTTTGATTGAGGCGCGTTCGGCTTCGGTGGCGCGTTTTTCTTGTTCTGAGGCATTTTTACACAGTTGGTCGTAACGCGACTTATCAGGCGGTGAGCCACCGTTTAAGTAATGTTGCAAAAGCCGGTGTGCCATCATATCAGGATAGCGGCGAATCGGTGAAGTAAAATGAGTGTAATGTGGGAACGAAAGCCCAAAATGTCCTTCGTGCGCAATATCATAACGCGCTTTTGCCATCGTACGAACTGCCAAAGACTGCAAGAACCGAAACTCGGGCTTTCCCTCGCTCTCGGCAGTAAGCTTATTAAGGGAGTCGCGCAGATGCTCAGGATCAGTATTTAGTTCATACCCAAACCTCTGGGCAAACTGCCTGAGTTGCATGATACGATCAGGGTCGGGGTCATCGTGAACGCGATAAACCATCGTATTCTTGTCTTTTCCCCCTCGGAAGTTATGGACAAACTCACCAACGCTCTTATTTGCCAAAAGCATAAAGTCTTCGACAAGTTTGTGCGCGTCTTTCCGCACTTTCTGGACAACGCCAATGGGCTTTCCGTCTTTGTCGAGCTTGAATTTGACTTCGGGGGTTTCAAAGGCGATACTGCCGTACTTGAACCGTTTAGCTTGTAACTTTTTGGCAATCTTGTTTAATACACAAATCTCGTTGGCGTAGTCGCCCTGCCCTGTTTCGATGCGCTCTTGGGCTTCCTCGTAAGTAAAGCGCCGATCCGAAAGAATAACCGTTCTTCCAAACCATTTATCATAGACTTTTCCGTGCTCATCCATTTCAAAAACGACAGAAAAAGTCAGCTTTTCCTCGTTGGGACGAAGCGAGCATAAGCCATTGGATAGACGCTCGGGCAACATCGGGACGACCCGATCTACCAAATACACGGAAGTTGCACGTTTGGCGGCTTCTTTTTCAAGAAGGGTACGCGGGCGCACATAATGAGTCACATCGGCGATGTGTACGCCAATTTCCCAGTGTCCATTTTTT
>CAZNAK010000074.1:0-6190 GCA_964570645.1 uncultured Cytophagales bacterium
GGGTTCGTGCCATCGTTTTTAAGCTACCAGACGCAAATAATGTTTATTTTAGTATCATAACTTTTTTAGTCAGCAGTCTTCACAGCCACGCACAGGGATTCAGTTTCCCGAAAGTGTGTTGGACAAAGCCGTTTTCGTGCCTAGCGGTAATGGCAACAGGCGCGGACACAAAAAAATCTGGAAAGCCGACATATCCTCTACCTCGAAGGTGAGAGTGCCCAGACAACTTTGTTTACAGCACAGGGGGCGTTTATCTTGTCAGCCAATCTCAAAACGATTGCCAACCAACTCACGGAAAGCTATTTTCTTCGCATCTCGAAACGGCATTTAGTGAACCTAAACCATATCCAACGCCTTGAAAAAGGACACAAGGTGGTTATTGGCGGAAAGATGCTTGAGGTCGGGCGCACGTACAGGAACGATTTGCACAATCGCTTACCGAAGTTGCGGACGAAGGAGGAGTAGAGTTTTCAATAAAAGAATCTAGGTTCACATGAAAAATGCTATGCCTTGAAAAAAAGTAATTTGGTGGATCAAGACGAGCTTCACGACCATTTTGGTGAACATAAGAGAAGTAAAAAGAGTATTTTATGGGTCGTAATCTATAAAAAGCACTACTTTTATAGATTACATTCCCTAAAATAAGGTATGATTCAGCGAAAACTCCATAAATTATTACAGCAAAGGTTAGGAAAAGCAATCTTATTAGTAGGCCCGCGTCAGACTGGTAAAACAACTCTGCTCCGACAGTTTGCAGAAAATCTGGGCGATTATCTGCTTTTAGATGCCGACGATCCCTTGATTCAACAGCAACTTACTGCTGCGACAAGCACTACGCTAAAACGGATTATTGGTACATACAAGGTTGTCTTCATAGATGAGGCGCAACGAATCCCAAACATTGGTCTGACACTGAAAATCATCACGGATCAGATGCCAGAAATACAACTTTTAGTGAGTGGATCATCTGCCCTTGAGTTAGCAAATCAGATTAAAGAACCGCTTACGGGCAGGAAGTGGGAATATCAACTTTTTCCGATCAGCTGGGAAGAACTACGCGCACACAAAGGTTACATTGCAAGTTTACAAGAACTCGAAACGCGCTTACTTTTTGGTATGTACCCAGAAGTCGTTACGTATCTGGGACAAGAACGTCCTCTTCTCAAGCAGTTGGCGAGTAGTTACCTCTACAAAGACCTTTTTACCTATGAAGACATCCGAAAGCCCGCACTTTTGGAACGACTCCTACAAGCCTTAGCTTTTCAGCTTGGTAATGAGGTTTCCTTGAATGAGCTTGGAAGAACGCTAGGCGTAGATACCAAAACTGTGGATCGCTACATAGATCTACTCGAAAAGACGTTTGTGGTGTATCGTTTGCCTGCTTTCAGCCGGAATCTGCGTAACGAAATTGTTCGTACTCGGAAAATCTATTTCTATGATAATGGTATCCGAAATGCACTGATTGCCAATTTTAGTCCTTTAGGTTTACGGCAGGATACAGGCGCACTTTGGGAAAATTTTTTGATTGGCGAACGCTTAAAATTACTTCACTACCGCGAAGAGTTTGTGAACCGTTATTTTTGGCGCACAAAAACGCAGCAAGAAATTGATTACATCGAAGAGCGCGGAGGTAAACTCCATGCTTATGAGTTCAAGTGGAATCCGAAGAAAAAAAAGGTGCGTTTTCCAAGCGCTTTTCTAAAAGCCTATCCTGAGTCTGTCACCCAAGAAGCGATCACACAGGAAAACTTTGACTCCTTCTTGACAGGTGTGTAACTCCGTTTTCTGCTAAAAAAAGAGTACAAATAGCCAAGCAGGTTTTAGGGATTTCTTTTTGCATTTCGTTCGTCGTTTTGTGTAGAACGCCTAGTTACTTCGATAAAGATGTCATGTTTAGAGATTGTTTAGAAAAACTTACATTGAATTTTGCAAATACGTTCAAAGACCATCAAGAGACCATCACGTTCACGCTAGAAAAAGACCTTCGCTTCAATAAAGACTTAAAAACTGCCCTCATGAAATTCAACCTTGAAGACCCAGACGGAGCTTTAGAGATATTGAAAAGCATTACGCAAAATAAAAAAGTAAAAGGCAAAGCGTTAGGGAGGGCGCACTACAATGATAGCGCAGGGACTTGGTCTCAGACTCGGCGTTCAGTCAGCTTTGGAACGAGTCACGGATAATGATCAATTTCAGTTCGACGATGCAGAAACAAACAATATCCTAGGTGGACATCTTGGTGTCTTTGTGGAAATACCTGTAGCTTCAGAGGTGTTCTCATCCAGCCGATGGTAAACCTCTCTCTAAAAGGCGCAAGTGATCCCTCCACTAAAGCAAGTACGCTTTACGTAGAGGACCTGTACGTGCGATGTATAAAATGGATATTGGAGGATATATGGCTTACTTGGCGGGTGTACCGTATGTCGGATACCTTATTACCGCCAGAGGACTAGATAAAGCAACCGATGAAACTTTTGATCTTGAGATAAGCGATACTGGCGTGTATGATGCGCTGGACTTTGGGCTTCACATCGGATTAGGCGGAGAAATCGGAAGATTTGGAGCAGAGATATTTTGGGCACCAGGTCGGGCAAATATCGAACCCGCAAGAAGCCCAAACTCCTTCAAACGCCAAAACAATGTGATTAGCTTAGCTGGCTTCATTTGGCGCACTAGAGGATTTTGGCGCGTGGACTCCGAGCAGCTACAACCTCGATTTGTATTTGATGTCCTCGGGCTTTACGTGGGACGGCGACTTTTTTCTTGGGCGCGGTGACTACCTTTATTTCGAGATGTTTAGCCCGCAGGGAACACAACTCGCTTCAGGAAACTACGTCATAAATCCGCAAGCCACTGGTCGGGCTCTTGAAATCAGTTTTGGCGAAGTGGGTTTCGGCATAGATACGAATGCTCAGAGTGCTGATCGTTTCGTTGAGATCACCTCAGGAAATGTTGAGGTGATCAACGAGTCTGGCGGTAACTACACGATCCGTATCAATGTTAGAACTTCCGAAGACGAAGAACTAACAGGTTTTTACCGTGGGCGATTACGCTACCGAGAAGGATAAGCGCTCAACATTTGATATTTTTTCGTTCACCGCCGGTGTAAATTAGCAAAAACATCAGCGGTTTTTCTGTGTGAAAACTCTGCGTCGTCGTATATTTGTCTTTTACAAACAACTCCCTAAGACAAAATCTTTTAGGATGAAGAAAACCTAAAGTAAACATTATCATTATGGGCGAATATCGAGCCTTTGCGGGTGACCTAGGACACCTCTTCGTCATTGCTTCTTTTGTAACTTCTATCGTTGCAGCGGTAGGTTACTTTTTTGCTACTAAAGCTACGGGCGGAGATGAGCAGTATTGGAAGACGTATGCACGACGGGCATTTTTCCTTCATGCTTTTAGCATTTTGAGTGTTGTGGGCGTACTGTTTTCAATTATCTACAACCATTATTACGAATACCATTACGCTTGGTCGCACTCCTCTAATAATCTTCCGACACATTTTATGGTTTCCTGCTTCTGGGAGGGGCAGGAAGGAAGCTTTTTGCTTTGGATGTTCTGGCATGTGGTTCTGGGAACAATTTTTATCTTCCGTAAAGATCGCTGGGAAGCCCCCGTGATGACCGTTTTTGCTGCCGTACAAGCCTTTTTGACCTCTATGATCTTGGGCGTGGTGATTCCCGGTTTAGAATATAAGATTGGTAGTTCTCCCTTTTTATTACTTCGTGATGTATTGGAAGTTCCTGTCTTTCAGCTTAATCCCGACTATGTTCCCGAAGATGGTACAGGATTGAACCCGCTACTCCAAAATTATTGGATGGTTATTCATCCGCCGATGTTATTCCTTGGTTTTGCCCTCACATTACTTCCCTTTGCGTATTGCATTGCGGGACTCTGGCAAAAAGCAACCGATTGGGTAAAACCCGCCTTACCGTGGGCATTGATGGCCGCCGCTATACTGGGTGTGGGAATTATGATGGGCGGTTATTGGGCGTACGAAACCCTAAACTTTGAAGGCTACTGGAATTGGGATCCCGTCGAAAATGCGGTTTATGTGCCTTGGCTGGTCTTGGTGGCTAGTGTACACTTGATGGTCGTTGAACGTCGTCGTCGTTCTGCGATCCGTCCTGCCATCATTTTGACGTTAAGTTCCTTTTTACTCATTTTGTATTCGACTTTTTTGACGCGCAGCGGAATCCTAGGGAACGCCTCAGTACACTCTTTCACTGACCTTGGGCTTTCGGAGCAGCTACTTTTTTATCTTCTTTTCTTCGTTTTTGGGTCTGTGGCTCTTTGTATTCGTGCTTGGAAAACCCTGCCGAAGTCCGAAAAAGAGGCGACGGTGTATTCTGGAGAGTTTTGGATTTTCTTGGGGGCAACAATTCTGGGACTGATGGCATTTCAGGTCATTATCCCGACCTCGATCCCCGTTTTTAATGCCATTGCGGGACTCTTCGGCATTGAATCGAACATTGCTCCTCCCGGCGATCAAGTGAAATTTTATACGGATATTCAGTTGTGGTTTGCCCTTACTTTAGCATTACTTTCAGGAACGGCACAGCTCTTTTGGTGGAAACGGATTGAGAATCGTAAGCAGCTTCAGGATACGTTATACAAACCTATTTTTGCCACGATGGTGCTTTCGGGCTTCGCGATTACTGCCTTCGGAATGAGTGAGTGGAAATTAATTTTACTTTTGGTGGCTTCAATCTACACTTTAGTTTCCAATGGATTTGTTGTCGCTACGCTTGCCGAGAAAAAAGTGAGCCTTTCGGGGGGAGCGATTACACACATGGGCGTAGGTTTGATGCTGATCGGGATTTTGGCTTCCTCGGGATACACAAAAACTATTTCGCTCAACAACAGCGGGTATGTGTACAGCCGTGAGTTACCCGACGAAATCAACAAAGAAAACAAACTGCTCTGGCGAAATACCCCAGAACAAATGGAGAACTACACCATCGTCTGGCGTGGTGTATATTTTGAGTCGCCTGAATTTCCAACTTACATCAATCGTGAAGATTTGGAGGAAACGTCTGTACCGTATCACATGATGGCAAAGACGGACTTGGTACATGAGGGTGAAACAATCTTCAAAAAAGGCGATTTGGTACAAGTTTACGATGAGAATAGCTACTTCAAGATCAACTATACCGACAAAAACGGTAAGACCTTTTCACTTTATCCGCGTTTACAACGTAACGAAACAATGGGAACCGTTGTCAGTCCCGCCATCCGAAAGCGCTGGAAAGGCGATATTTACACTCACCTGACAAGCTCCTCAGAGTTAGCAGAAGAAGAAGATTGGAGTAACCCTGAGCGCATGGAATTAGGTATCGGAGACACCTTTGTGGTCAATGACTACATTGCTATTCTCAAAGATATCGTCGTCGAACAAGGTGCTGAAGGCGTTGATTTTTCTCTTGAAGCGAAGGTGGATTTATTAGACCGCGATGCGACTTATGAGGCAACGCCTATTTATCAGATCAAAGATAATTTTGCGCGTAAAATCCCTGATGTCGTAGAGGCCATGGGCGTAAAAATATCACTCGATAAGATCAATCCCGAGACGTCAACCTTCGACTTTACTACGCAAACGCGCCGTAAGGATTGGATTACGCTCAAAGCCATCGAAAAACCGCTCATCGACCTGCTCTGGATCGGAACAATTATTATGGCTCTAGGGATGTTCATGGCCATGGTCAGACGGTTTAAGAAGTGATAAATAAAACTTCTTTCCTGATTATGCGTGTAAGGTAATATGGAAACAAAAACTTCTTTTTGGGAAAAAATCCGTGGCTGGGGTGAGATTGTGGCAGGTACAGTAACACTCGGGACGATTGTTTACGCATTTATTCTTTGGAACCTGCTCGGGGATTTTCTTGGCATTCATTGGGATCTTGAAATTATTCTTAACCTCGCCTTGGTAGGTATTTCGGTGGTGATTGCCCCGCAGGTGATTGTACAGGGCTTGCGTAGAGTAGGTATATTGAAAAAAAAGGAAGGTCGGGTATTGATTGCCGAATCTGACGAAAATTAATCCATTTGGCTATCGTAGGCTGCTACGAACTGTTGCGCTAATGGAAAAAAAGTTTTGAACTTTTTTTCTAGCACTGCCTCATACCTCTCAAAGTCTCTCCACCCCGCTGCTAACTGATTTTCAAAGTTTACGCGTCGGGAAAGC
>CAZNAK010000074.1:6200-9008 GCA_964570645.1 uncultured Cytophagales bacterium
CCGCCTAAAGCCCGCTGAACGCCCTCAGGTTTTGCATAAGCACTAAGCCAATCGTACTTTTGCATGACAAAAAAAACCGATGTCGCTTCGGAGGGAAAGTGGATCAGGTGACGCTCAAGCTTTTGATAGTAGCTACGCACAAACGCTGAAAACTCAGTCTCAGTATAGAGACTCCAGTTTCGAGCCAATAAGTGATCAAACAGCATATCGAGCAAAACAGAAGCATACTTTCCTTGACTCGGATAAAAAAGCTTCAGGAGTTCGAGTATCTGCGGATGTGTATCGGTGAAATGGTCTATTTGACGGTGCAGATGGATACCACGGCTAATTGAGGCAGGAAAACGATTTACATAACTTTTTCCTTTTACAAAGTCACCGAGAAAGCCCCCAACCAGTAGTCCTTCATCGTGAGCTGTCAGGTATGCGTGAGCTAAAAAATTCATTGTATCTTTGACTTAATGTTCTTTTGGAAAAATATCGTTTACACCCTACGGCACCTCTTGCAGTGGCTCGAAAACCGTTCGTTTCGGCGCATATTACGAAGTTTGTTATGGGGCGGATTACTTAGTTTAGTGATTTGGGTGGTTAGTATTATACTTTTTAAGCCTTTTAACATTGATATTTTTTACGAGCGAATGTTCTTTCTTTATGGGCTGGAAGACCCAGAGCTAATGAGCCGCCTCGGTATCGCAGACCGTTACGGACTTGACTTTTTTAATGCCAAGTTAACGGATATTTCGGAGCAACAGAATAGGCAGTTCGACCAAGAGTTTATTCGTCGAAATCTTGATATGCTACAAGCGTACAAGCGGAGCGAGCAGTCCGAACAACAGCTTATCTCGACAGATATTTTGACCACCTACCTCGAAAACCAAATTCTTTACTCGGCGGCAATCAATAAAAGTTATCTGGTCAATCATATCAATGGTGTGCAGGTGGAGCTACCGCGTTTTATGGTCGAGGTTCATGAGGTTGATGATATCCATGATGCAAATAACTACCTCAAGCGTCTTGCCAAATTCTCCCCAAAGATTGATCAGCTTATTGCTGGTCTGGAGAAGCGTCAGCGAGAGGGAATTGTTGCGCCGCGATTTGTTATTGATAAGGTGCTCATTGAAATCCGTACGTTTCTGACCACAAACGTAGAGGATAACCTTTTGTACCGTGACTTCATGTATAAAATCAATCGAGCAGAGAGAATCCAAAGGCTTGCCGTTGCCCGCGGGCACCTTGTTCCGACCGGTGATACAGTTGACGTGGTTTATCCCGAACTTCAAACCGAACTTGGTGTTGTACTAGCAGACGAGGTGTATCCTGCTTACCGGCGTTTGTACGATTTTTTAAAAGAACAGCGCGAAATCGCCTCTGGCAGTGCAGGTTCTTGGACGCTCTCCGATGGAAGAAGCCACTACTCGCTCATGCTGAAAGTTGAAACAACCGTGGATGCGAGTCCTTATGAACTTTCTGATTATGCGGAAGACGAAATTCCACTTTTGCAGGAAGAAGTCAAGCGGTGCTTTCACGAGATTGGACTTGATACCACAAAATCACACGTCGAATTACTCGCTGAGCTTGATAACGACCCACGCTATCAATATACCGACGATAAGGCAGGGCAGAAAGCATTTTTTAGAGACCTGCGCCGTCAAATTGATAGTACCAAGGCGCTCATACCACGATTTTATCCAGATGTACCCCCAAATTTAAGCTTTGAGGTACGCCCATTGCCTCGATATAAAGAAAATTCTTCGGGGCTGATCACTTATGATCAGGTCGAGAAAACCAGTGTTCCTGTAGTTTACCTCAACATGCGAAATATACGCGAGATCCCGAAGTACAGCGTTGCGCAGATGGCTTGTAAGATTGTATTGGGGATGCACATGCAACACTTCTACAAGCGTAAAATTGCGGATCAGATACCGACCTTTCGGCGTGTACTGAAATTCGATGCCTTCGAAGAGGGCTGGTACGCCCACATCAATCGGCGTATTTGGGAGATGGGTATTTTTGCCGACGATCCTCTTTCACGCCTCTCTATCCTCCAGCATGAGCTTTACCTTACTTCTATTATGGCGGCAGACATTATGCTGAACTTCAATGAAGTCCCTAGAAATGAAGTAGTTGATTATCTTCATGAGATAACAGGCTTCTCTAAAGTCCGCTTGCAAGAAGAGGTAGATAAAAGTGTGGTGGTGCCGGGTGCAAACTGTGTACCCATAGTTGGGCAGAGACGATTTGAGCTGAATCGCCAACGCGTTGAGGAGCAAGTCAACCCGATGTTATTCGACGAGCGCGAACTCAATGCTTTTTTTCTAAAAAATGGCGAGATGCCGCTGCCTGTAATCTACAAGCAGGTCATGAAATTTGTCCGTGCGCGAGGAGGTGAAAATGAGATTTTTTATTGATGAGAGGACAATAAAGACTTGTTGGTCAATGTGCATTGATGGGGCATTACTTTCTACCAAAATCCGCAGGTATTTCGCCCCAGTTGTCGGTATCCCACTTCAGAATAGGGTTTTCGTAGGTGTTTGCTTTAAGCCATGCTTCGGCGCGCTCGATGAGGACAAAAATCTTAGCATTTCGTGCGGTTTGTTTCAGTCCTGTTTTAGCTTTTTTGTTACGCACCCATGCCATTGCTGTCATGGAGTCAGTATAAATCGGAAGCTTACTTTTTCGTTGTTTGAGCAACGCAAGACCGTGTACAAGTGCGAGAAACTCGCCGATGTTATTTGTGCCCTGCTCCAGCGGTCCGGGGTGACAAATGCGCTCCTTAGTTTCGGTATTTACGCCTTGATACTCCATCAGTCC
>CAZNAK010000075.1:0-8059 GCA_964570645.1 uncultured Cytophagales bacterium
GAAGACCGCGAAAAATGCTTTGACGCTGGAGCAAATAGCTATCTCTCAAAACCTATTGACTACGAAAAGTTAATGGATATGATCAAGCAGTACGCCAAAGAAAAACAATAGCTGGTATCAACAAAACCCTTGCGCTGAAGTTCTCCTTTCATGTACTATGACTTTATTTTTGTGGGAGGAGGCATGGCGGGCTTGAGCTTACTTTATCGGATGCTAGACGAGCCTTCACTTCGGCAAAAATCTATTTTAGTACTCGACAAAGTAAAAAAAAGTAAAAACGACCGCACCTGGTCGTTCTGGACGGACCAACCGACAGCATTCGATGATATTGTTTTTCGGGAGTGGCAGCAAGTTCAGATCATCAGTGATACGTTTTCGCTGGAGCTACCCCTAAAAAAGATGCGTTACAAGACCATTCGAGGTATTGACTTCTATGGCAAAGTACAAGAGAAGACAACGCGGTTTCCCAATGTTACCTTTGCACAAGTCGCCGTAAAAGCTATCCAATCAGAAGGAAGCCAAGTAGTGGTCACGGGCGAAGACGGACAAACGTTTAGCGCAGGATTTGTCTTTGACTCGCGCTACACACCCGAGCTTGCCGCGATGGCAAAAGCGTCTTCTTTTTATATCCTCCAACATTTCAAAGGCTGGGTGATCGAGACCAACACACCGCAGTTTAATGCCGACCAGATCACCATGTTTGACTTCCGAACCCCACAACCTGACGGACTGTATTTTTTCTACACCTTACCCTTTAGCCCGACTACGGCACTGGTAGAATACACCGTATTTTCGCCTCAACTTCTCGGAAGCCAGACGGCCTATCAAACCCCGCTCAAAAGCTACATCGAAGACCAACTTGGTATCAAGGAATACAAGATCAAAGAAGAGGAATACGGCGTAATTCCGATGAGTAACTATGCCTTCAAACGGCAGCCTGCCGAGCGTATTTTGCGTCTGGGTGTTGCGGGCGGACAAGCCAAGCCTTCTACGGGCTATGCGTTTTTGCGGGCACAACGGGATGCCAAGGCGATTATTTCGGGATTAAAAAAGGGCGACTTCACCTTTGCTGAGCGTAAAACAAAGCCACATTTTTTGCTTTACGACACCTTACTTTTGGACATCCTGGCAAGAGATGGCAAGGCAGTCAAACCGCTTTTTGAACAGCTTTTTCGGAATAATCCGATTGAACGCTTGCTTTCTTTTCTTGATGAACGAACAAAGTTCCACCAAGACCTCCGCGTGATGGCATCTGTGGCACCCTTGCCGTTTCTGGTTTCGGTACAACGTTGGCTAAAACGGCAAATGTTACAGCGTAGCTAATCCGATTTTATTTTGCTTTGCTGCGCAGAAAAGTAGAATTTTGCAATCCTTTTTATAAATCTCCCCTAGATTTGAGCTATCAAGAATTTACGATTCCCCAAAATGGCATTCGCCTTGTTCATCGGCAGGTAAACCATACCAAAATTGCCCACTGCGGGTTTGTCCTCGACATTGGAAGCCGCGACGAAGCCGAACACGAATACGGGTTAGCCCACTTCTGGGAACACATGGCATTCAAAGGAACCCGAAAGCGCAAAGCTTTCCATGTGCTGAATCGTCTCGACTCCGTGGGGGGCGATCTGAACGCCTTTACGACCAAAGAAAAAATATTCTTTCATGCCTCAGTCCTAGATCGTTACTTCGAGAACGCACTTGAGCTGCTCACTGACATCACTTTTTTTTCGACCTTTCCCGAAAGAGAAATCAAGAAGGAGAAGAGCGTCATTTTGGAGGAAATGACTATGTACCAGGACAACCCTTCCGACGCAATCTACGATGAGTTTGATGCGTTTTTGTTCGGTGAGCATCCACTCGGAAAGCTGATTTTAGGAGATTCCGAAAGCATCAAACGTTTCACCCGTGAGGACTTCCTCAATTTTGTCGGGCGACACCTCAACACCGAAAAACTCGTCTGGGCTTCTGTGAGTGCTTTGCCCTTCAAAAAAGTAAAGCAGCTCGCCCAGAAGTATCTTTCCGAAATCCCACGCTACACCGCACCACAGCACCGAACGCCACCTCCCGTCGTCGAGACGCGTCGTGAGATACGGCACAAGGCAATTCATCAGGTACATTGTCTGCTTGGCGGACAGGCGTTCTCGCGGCAGCACCCCAAGAAAATCCCACTTGCCATTTTGGTGAACTTGCTCGGCGGCCCTGGAATGAATACGCGTCTTAACCTTGTTCTACGCGAAAAATATGGTTTAGTTTACTCCGTAGATGCCTCGTATATGGTCTATAACGACGCTGGGGCGGTTACTATCGGCTTTGCTACCGAACCTAAAACGTGGGAACGCACCCAGTCCCTGCTATTTAAGGAACTTAAAAGGTATCGGGAAAAAGCACTTGGTGTGCGGCAGCTACATCAGGCAAAGCAGCAGTTTATGGGGCAAATCGCGATGGGAGAAGAAAGCAACTCAAGCTATATGCTTTCTCTGGGGCGCAGTATTTTGGATGAGGGGCAACTCCAAACCCTACCTGAGCTTTTCAACAAAATCGAGAGCGTTACTGCCACCGAGCTACTGGAGGTGATGAACGAGGTCTTTGACGAAAACCGCTTGAGTCAACTGGTTTTTATGTAACGTGAGTTATGGATGAAATCAGTATTTTAATTTATTTTTCATCCCTCAAAAGCTAAAGTTTGTACCTCTTCAGAGTAGTTTCCGAGAAAACCAAAACGGTACAAATAGTTTCATAGAAAGCTTGGAGTTCTGATCGCATGAATAAAAAAACACCCTACTCGTTCTGAGTAAGGTGTTTTTATTTCGTGAGTTATTACAAACTAAGATTTAGCACGTTGCTTGGTTTTGATCTTGCGCAACTGCTTACGGAGTGCCTCAGTAGCCTCATCGGTGGCAGCCTCAAAACTGGTGCTGATGGATTTGGCAAAAAGTGTTTTTCCCGGAATGAATAACTTAATTTCAACGGCTTTATTTTCGCGTGCGTGCTCACCCTTGTCGAGGCGTAAAAAAACCTCGCCACTAATTATGTGTTCATAAAACGTTTCGAGTTTATCGGCTTTTTGTTGGATAAAATCAGTTAAGTGCTCAGCAGCGTCGAAGCGAATAGAATGAATTTGCAGTTTCATAGTCGAAAAATTTAGTGGTGAAACATCGAATTACACGCGCCCAAAGAATATACTTTAACGCTATGTAATACTTTTACATAATCACGTAGTATTTCGTGATTCAAACTTAATATCTCATTCATACTGGACTTATCCAAATTTTTAGTAGTATATTTTAAGGCTGATTCTCCTACTTTTTGTATCTTTATTGACCAAATATATAACTCAAAGTACCATGTTTTTTGATGCCACACAGTTGTTGATCGTAGGCTTTTTTGGCCTTGCTAGTTGGCTGGTCAGTAATACGCTACGTAATAAGTTCAAGCGTTACTCCCGAACAAAGCTTGAGGCCAATCTGACAGGAGCAGAAGTTGCTGCCCAGATGTTAGCTGCTCACGGTATCCACGATGTAGAAATTATCAGTGCCCCCGGCCAACTTACCGACCACTATAACCCCAACAAAAAGTCGGTAAACCTTAGTCAAGCCGTTTATTATGAGCGAAATGCGGCTGCTACGGCTGTGGCTGCACACGAGGTTGGTCACGCCATTCAGCATGCGCAAGCGTACTCCATGTTACAGATGCGCTCTAAGCTTGTCCCTGTCGTTAACGTCGCCTCCAAGTACCTTACCTGGCTGATTATCGGGGGAATTTTGTTGATTCAGATGACTCCCATCCCCCTCATTTTGGGCGTGTTATTGTTTGGTATGACGACTTTATTCAGCTTCGTCACGCTCCCCGTGGAGTTTGATGCAAGCCGTCGCGCTCTTAATTGGATCGAAAGCTCAGGGGTCGTCACACAACAAGAACATAAAATGGCAAAAGATGCCCTCTGGTGGGCTGCGATGACGTACGTAGTGGCAGCACTGGCTTCGTTGGCAAACCTGATATACTACGCCTCGTTTTTGTTTGGGGGAAGAAACAACGATTAGTAAGTAAGCAAGTTTTAGGTATCCAGAGATTGCGGGCTTGCCCGAAAGGTCGTACTTTTGCTGGCATGCGAGATTATTTTCTACCCTTATATCAATATGAGTTTGCTGCCTGTCGTCAGATAGTCAAGATACTGGAGGATATTCCGAGTCAGCAATTACCAGCCAAAGCGTCCGCGATCATGTCGCACTTGCTTTGCGCCCAGCATATTTGGGCAACGCGCCTGATGGAAGAAAAATCAGAGCTTCCCGTGTGGGCAGAACTCCCTGCCGAGAAATGGGAATCTTGGCTCAAGAAAAACCAGAATGCTCTAACTACCGTTATTCAGCAGATTACGGATTGGGAAGAGCCTGTTTTGTATCATAGCTCTTCGGGTAAAGCCTATCGTAACGCACCGCATGAAATCTTGCAACACCTACCTTTACATGGTAGCTATCATCGTGGACAGCTCGTGCTACTTGCTCGCCTACAGATCGAAAAGCCGCCACTGACTGATTACATTTATCATATCCGCCAATCTGAGCAACTATGAAGATACTTCCTATTTTTGCACACATCCCCCGTCATGGAGATGGGGGACCGATTTATATCGAAACGAACTTAGATAATTTTGTTGTAGAGCCTTACAATGCCGTATCAGCTTTTCTATTTATTCTCATTGTGCTTTATTGGTTCTGGAAATTGCGCGGCGAGTACAATAAACATGGTTTTCTTTTATTCAATCTCCCTATTTTATTGATTGGTGGTGTGGGGGGTACGCTGTATCATGCCTTTCGGTCAAGCATGGTATATATGTATATGGACTGGACACCGATCGTTGGTTTGGCACTCATTATGGCCGGCTATTATCTTTTCAGAGTGTTGAAGAGATGGAAACAGTTACTCATTATTATCGGCATCGCCATCACGCTTCAAATCATCAACTTTCGGGTATTTTCTGGCTTACTCGATCTCTATGAACCACATATTGCCACAAGTATTTCTTATGCCATTGTAGCGGTTCTTATGCTTTCTTCCCTCGTTTTGTTACTGATTGCAACAAGATATAAACACAGCCGATACATCGGGATCGCTTTGGCTTGTTTCTGTACTGCGCTCTTTTTTAGGGTAATAGAATTTGAGTTCACGCCAAGTATCCAATCTTTCATGCCGATGGGCACACACTTTCTCTGGCACCTTTTTGGAGCCGCCGCCTGTCATTTTATACTGGTTTATACGTACCTGCTGAATGAGACGGAAGTACGTCCGATAAAATTCCGAATTTTACGCCTCTGGCGGCAAAATATTCCAAGAATCTCGGCAAGACAAAAGATAGATTCGTAAAGGCTTTGTGGCTATCATGAAAAACAACAATAGAGCCGTTTTGAGTGTACTTGATGGCATTACGAAGGCAAACTTCAGGACTGAGGTGAGGGTCAAAGTCGCCGGTTAGTACATCCCACATGACAATTTGATACCCCTTTTGCCGAAGCAAACTCGCCTGTGGAAGAGAAATGGCACCATAAGGTGGACGAAAGACACGTGGTTCGTCTATGGGTAAGTGTTCCTGACACAATTCAATGTTTTCAACGTAATTTTCATTGGGTGTACTCCAACCTCTCAAGTGATTAAAACTATGATTTGCGACCTGATGACCTGCCAGACGTACTTTCTGGAAGATGCCAGAGTGCTTGCGGATATTATCACCCACACAAAAAAAGGTCGCCTGTGCCTCATACTTAGCAAGCTCCTCCAAAACAAAGTCTGTCGGACCGGGTACAGGCCCATCGTCAAAGGTTAAGTAAATGACAGGGTCAGGGGCTGATGATCGCCACAAAAAGCCAGATAGCAGAGAGGAAATAATACGGGGAATCTTGTGTGGATAAACCATCTATTATAATCTAAAAATGTCCTCAGGCTTTTGGGTGGTGAGCTTGGTTGACTGACTTTGATCTTTATATCGAAACCTGATGATATTGATTTGATCCTCAAAAAGTTCCATCAACTGTGCGTTATGAATGCGTAGCGTAGCCATAGGACGTACCTGACTCACTTCCACATACACCCAAAGATGCTCTAAGTTCGTTTCTTTACCAAGCAACTCCCCCTGTAACTTTCGACCGTTTGGTAAAACGTACCAAGTTGTTTGCCGAATATAGTCAGCCAGCCACTCGTCCGTTTTGGGGTGTTCTTGTTGGGTTCCCATCCTAATTTTTACACCATGCGTCTCCTCTAAAGCTCGCTCAATATCCTCAATAAATACCCGATGTACGATTTCTAAAGCCTGCGCCTCTTGGTCGTACTCTATCTCAGTCATGCTCAGATAAACGGGATGAAAGAAAGCCAGAAAACTAAAAAATGGTATAAAACTCAGCATGGTATTGTATTTTTGTAGGTATGAGACTCGAAATAGTAACCACCAAAGCGCAAATTCGTTCCTTTCTCGAACTACCCGGTCAGCTTTACGGCGACCATGAAAGTTGGGTTCGTCCGCTAAATAAAGACATTGAGGACGTGTTCAACCCCGAAAAAAACCGTTTTTTTCAGCGTGAAGGAGCAGATTGCATCCGTTGGTTATTGTTGGACGACCAAAATCGCGCCATTGGTCGAGTGGCAGCCTTTATTGATCCAGCCACAGTACACAAAGACAACAAACAGCCAACGGGCGGCATGGGCTTTTTTGAATGCATCAACGACGTAGCGGCAGCAAAAATCCTGATTGATGCCTGCCAGAGCTGGCTCACCGAGCGCGGAATGGAAGCTATGGACGGCCCGATCAACTTCGGGAACCGAGATCGCTGGTGGGGGATGCTTGCCGAAGGGTTTGACCGTGAACCCAACTACTGTATGCCCTACAATCCGCCCTACTACAACGAGCTTTTTGAAGCCAACGGCTTTAAGCTATATTTCAAACAGTTTACCTATCTGCGCGATGTTCAGGCGAAGTTGCATGAGCGCCTTGAGCGGGTCGGAGATTCACTCATAGAAAACCCAGAGTTCTCCTTTCGACATTTAGAAAAAAATAAGCTCGAAAAGTACGCCGAAGACTTCCGCATCATCTATAATGCCGCTTGGAGTAAGCACATAGGCGTTGGCGAAATGAGTACAAAGCAAGCACAGGCATTGCTAAAAAAGATGAAACCCATCATTGACCCCGAAATCATGTGGTTTGCTTACCAAAATGAAGAACCCGTAGGTTTTTATCTGATGATCCCTGAATTAAATCAAGCCTTCAAGCACTTTAACGGTAAATTTGGTATCCTCGAAAAAATTCGTTTTCTCTTTTTACGCCGCAAAATCAAAAAAATGTTTGGGGTGATCTTTGGTGTCATCCCACGAGTACAAGGCATGGGGGTTCATCTCGGGCTAGTATGCGCCTACGCACGGATTGCCCAAATGCCAGACTATAAATACAACGAACTCGAAATGAACTGGATTGGTGATTTTAACCCCAAAATGATCAAAACCGTCGAGCTAATCGGTGGAGAGGTCTGTAAGGTGCATCATACCTATCGTAAGCTCTTTGATCCCAATGCGGAGTTCGAGCGGATACGGATCATTAAATAATCATGACAGCAAGTCAAAGTTAATAAGTTGATAATACTTGCTTTCTTTGGCTACCCCAAACTCCTCACGTAAAAACGGTGCTTCTTTCAGTTCTTGACGAATGAGTGTGCTTAATTTTTCCTTCAAAATAGGTAAGTGAACTTTAATGGTTTCAAAGGTTTGTACGATGTTTACGACTCGTGTACTAAGCGGCTTGGATGATTTTCGTATAAATACAAGCCAGCAACTTTTTCGTACCTTCTGCCAATACATTCATTTCGTCTATGCCTCGACTCCTCATTTTTTCTTTTTTGGTCTGTTTGGCGCAATGCCAACCTAGCAAACCGCTCACCAACGAAACCTTCGCGCAATCATATACCCGTAAGCTGAGATCGTTACATCAACTCCCCGAAGCCGAACGCCCCAATGACTGGCGGGCAAGTTTTGTATATAATCAACGCAGAAATCCACTGTTTGCGGGCTGTCGTTTTCTACAAAC
>CAZNAK010000075.1:8069-8922 GCA_964570645.1 uncultured Cytophagales bacterium
CAAAAAATGCCGCCTACGGGTTTGACGGCTGAACGAAAGTACATTTACATTACAACGCTAGGGGAATTTTCTACCGAAGAGCGGTACGCCTCACCGACTCAGTTTTGGGAATCCGAAGAGGAGAAAACTTAGCCAAGTTTTATCAAAGATCAGCTAGACAGTTAAAGTAGCCTTTGATTTTGAAAGTAAAACCCCAAAATCTTCGTATTTTTGCCTATCATGTAATTCATAAAGCACTATGAAACGCCAGTTTTACGCACTACTCCTCCTGATTCCTGTTCTTTTCTCTTGTGAAAAGCCCAAAGACCTCCAATTTAAAGCCGTTGAAGACCTTGAAGTACTCCGCTTTGATGGCGAAGAAATCGTTTTGCAGGGCAAAGCGGCCATTCACAACCCCAATCCGTACAGCATCGAAGTCACCAAAGCCAATATTGATGTGAAAGTAAACGACGTAGAGGTAGGTAAGGTAGAGCAAAACGAACGCACCGAAGTCTCTGGAAATAGCGACTTTCGGCTGCCGCTTGTGGTGCGCTTTCCGCCAAACAAAGTATTTGGTAATAAGGGACTTTTGGGAGGCGCACTGAATGCGATCTTCAAGAAAAAAGTGGACGTGTATTACAAAGGGACGATCACGGTAGCAGCCCTCGGACTCCCCATTGACATTCCCGTAGAAGCTACCAAAGAGGTAAAACTCAAGAAAACGAAGTAAGCCGTTGCAAATCAAGCACCTCAAACTTCTCAACTTCAAGAATTACGTTCGCCTTCAGCATGAGTTTTCCGAAGGTATCAACCTCATTGTAGGCCCAAACGGCAGCGGAAAAACCAACTTACTGGATGCAGTACACGTTCTTTC
>CAZNAK010000076.1:0-8862 GCA_964570645.1 uncultured Cytophagales bacterium
GGAGCGAGTCAAAGGCTTAGACGTTGATTTCAAGAGAGCTGAGGAGCGACTCAGGGTTTCTTCTCAGGAAAATCAAAAAGTTGAACAACAGTGGATTAAAAGTTCTGCCGCACGTTTAGGCATAAAACTACGTGAAAATCCTGATCTACCCTGTCCGGTTTGCGGCTCTACGGAGCATCCTGCGCTTGCTACGGAAACGACAAACTTTATTTCTGATGAGGAACGTGAAAAAGTCAAACAGATTCATGATAAAGCAAGGAAACAGTTTGAAGGGGTCAGTAACGATCTAGGAACATCAAAAGAGCGGCTTGAAAATCTGAAAAAACAAGGAGAAGCATCCAAAGATCGCCTTGGGGAATTTGCTGATTGGACAGAAAAGCAGTTTACCGAAGCCAAAACACAGCAAGAAACCGAGCTTAAAAACGCTCAGAAGATTGCCCAGCAACTACCTAAGTTGCAAAAAGAGTTTGAGGAGGCTAGAACGACAGAAGAAACCTTATCCAAACAAAAGCAAAGTGCTGAAAATCTGGAACAGGAAGCCCAAAAACAAGAAGCTATTTTGCAGAGAGAAGTCGAAGAGCTTAATGAGAGTTTACAAGAGTTTGATAACGTAGAAATGCTCCAAAATGCCATTGACAAAGAAGAAGAAAATATCGAAAGTATCAAGGAAGGACACGAAGCTGCCCAAAAAGCAGAGCGAAAAGCGGGTTCTAGGCTCACAGAGGCGAAAAGTGAGCAGAAAAATGCGTTAGAAATTGAACAGGCGGAGCAAGACGAACGAACGCAGCGCGTCAGGTCTTTGGAGGAGAACGCACGCGATAAAGGGTTTGAGTCCGCTAAAGAAGCATACGATAATTTACAAACGGCTGAGCTACGAGAAGAGCTAGAACGTAAAATTTCAAACTGGGAAAAGCACTTGCGCGATCTCAATCGCGATGTTGAAAAAGAAGAACGTGCGCTTGCCGACAAAATTAAACCTGACTTAGAAGCTCTTGCCTTAGCGGAGAAAAAGGCAAAAGACAAAGCACAAACATTAGAAAAACAGCTGGCACAGCACGAAAGTGAAATCGAACGACTCAGAAAGCAACAGGAAACTGTTCGAGAGCTTGTCCAACAACTCAAAAAGCAAACAGCGGAGCTTGAGCCTTACATTGAACTTGCGGAGCTTGCCAATGGACAAGGGACGATCAAACGAACATTTCAGAGTTACGTACTTTCAGTTTTGTTGGATGAAGTTTTGCGTTATGCAAACATCCGCCTGCGGACGCTCACCCAAAACCGTTACGAACTCTTACGCAAAGAAGCCGAAGCGGGTGGACGTAAAAAAGTGGGCTTGGAACTCGAGACCTTGGATCATTTTAATCAACGTCGGCGCGATACGGCTAACCTTTCGGGTGGAGAAACCTTTTTAACCTCTTTAGCTCTTGCCTTGGGGCTTTCGGATGCAGTGACCGCACAGGCAGGGAGTCGAGCTAACCGTCTGGAAACGCTATTTATTGACGAAGGCTTCGGCACACTTGACCCCGAAACGCTAAACCTCGCCTTTGATACGCTTTGTCAGCTTGAAGATGGGCGGCGGTTGGTTGGGATTATCTCGCACGTCACCGAACTTAAATCGCTAATCCCGAAAGGTATTGAAGTGCTCAAAAAGCGAACAGGAAGCCAGTTAAAGTGGCGGATAGGACAGAAACACTTTTCTTGTAGCTTTACACACAATAATTTCCACGTTGACGTTACTTTAATATGATTCGGTCCCTCCTTATTATCGCATTATTTATGACCTCCCTTGTAGGGTATGCTCAAAGCCTTGAAGACCAGCTTTCGGGAAAACGCTGGGGCTTGGAACACATGATCCAGCCGTATTTTGAGCAACAGATTGACGACACGCTTTTTAGTACCATTGACTGCAAGGGCGAGTTTTTGGAGTTCAAAGAGGATGGAACCTACCAGTGGCAAGCGCAGGAAAAATCGTTTAGTGGAACGTGGAGTGTCAATAAAGATTCTTTGATCTCATTGAATAAAAAGAACGGAAAGCTGCGTTCTCCTTTGCAAATCACAAGGCTGAGTAACGACCAACTTGTGGTGGTAGAATTATACAAGGGGCAACGCTTTATCTATGACTTTTTTCTCTGCACAGAAGCTAACGAAAACCGTCTGGAAGATACGCGGGAAATATTCAACGAAACACGTTTTACAGGAATTTCGGCAGGAGTGCAGTTCTTTGACCGCATTGATAATGGCGTGGAATTGGGTTTTGTATTCGGAAAACGTGCTTGGAATGAGTTTTTCTGGGCAACGGGACCGAGCTTAGAACTCGCCCCGTGGAACGATCTGTATGGACTTTCGTGGGGATTTTGGTCTTCAAAAGGTATTGCAACGAGCTTTCATGCTACGGCGTACACCGACGGAACGGATGTAAATTTCGGTATTGAACCTGGTATCGGCTTCGGCTTACCGTTTTTGGGCGAGCGAGGGCGTTATATGCAAATCGTCTATTCTTACAACTTTCTCTTTAAAGGCGATGGCGTAGAGGCTATTCAAAACCTTCCACGCCACAATATCACCTACCGAATCGCGATTCCCATTAAAAAGAATACCTATGAGGTCAGGAAGTTTAATAGCCAGCGATAAGGTGTGGCGTTTCTGCGGATAAACTTTGTCAGTGGCTTGCATTACGCATGAGCAGACTCTCTTTTGCTCCTGAAGAAAGCTATAGATTGGGGCAGTCGTCATTTTCAAAACAAAACACTCTCCCAAATATCTTGTATCTTTGTTGTAGGCACAAACAATTCTATATGGCAAAAACGAAAAATGGATTTCATTACACTGCTCCCAAAACCGAAAAAGCAATTTTGGTCGCTCTGACCAACTCCTCTCAGCCGCCCAATAAAGCGCAGGAGTACTTGGACGAGCTTGCATTTTTGGCGGGAACCCTAAAAATTGAAACGGTGGCTACCTTTACGCAGCGCATCGACCCGCCCAATCCCAAAACGTTCGTCAATAAAGGAAAACTCGAAGAGATTCAGGAAGCCGCCGACTACCACGATGTAGATATGCTCATTTTTGACGATGAACTTTCGGGAGGACACGTACGAAACCTAGAACGGGCTTTCGGAGAGCGTAAAATCTTGGATCGAAGCCTTTTGATCCTCCAAATTTTTATGCAGCGTGCCAAAACCGCGCAAGCCAAAACGCAGGTCAGTCTAGCTCATTATCAATATATGCTTCCGCGATTGACCAAAATGTGGACACACCTTTCGCGTCAGCGTGGCGGGATCGGGATGCGTGGCGGACCCGGTGAAAAAGAACTGGAAACGGATCGTCGTATCGTCAATGACAAAATTGCTTTGCTGCATCAGCGCCTCGAAAAGTTTGAGAAACAGACCGCTACTCGAAGCAAACAGCGCAGTAAACTTGTGCGTGTGGCTCTAGTCGGCTACACCAACGCAGGGAAATCCACGATTATGCGTCGCCTCGCAAAAGCTGATGTTTATGCAAAGAATGAGCTTTTTGCCACCATCGACTCCACGGTAAGAAAGGTCGTCTGGCAGAGCGTACCGTTTTTATTGACAGATACTGTCGGATTTATCCGAAAACTCCCTACGACCCTCATCGAAAGCTTTAAATCTACGCTTTCTGAGGTGGTGGAGGCAGATGTTTTGCTGCACGTCGTGGATGTATCGCACTCGGCCTTTGAAGAACACATCGAAGTTGTTGATCGTACACTCATTGAAATTGGCGCAAATGATAAACCAACGATTTTGGTCTTTAATAAAATTGACCAATATCAGTCTGACTTGGTAGTGGGCGAGAACTACCTTATCTGCCCGCCGAGCATTGAGGAGCTTCGGGAAACGTACATGGGTAAGGAAGCCGATGCGCTGTTTATTTCAGCCACCGAAAAGACTAATTTTGATACTTTACGACAGCGACTTTTTGAAAAAGTAAAGACCGTGCATCAAAAAATATATCCAAACTATCTTCCTGAGCTTCAAAACCTTTGGATAAATGAAACCAAGTAATCAGGGAACTTTCCTTGTTTCGCAGTGTGCTATGGAGTGAGTTACACTACATGTGGTCGGTGAAAACACGCGACTACGGCAAACAATACCAAAGCCGCCCGTTTCGGTGCCCTCACCGAAACTTTTATGCAATTTAAAAGCGACTGTAAAATTTGATTTTCGAGTTTTATTTGTACTTTTGCAGTCCTAAAATATTAAACCTTTATGTATCAATGCTTTCAATAAAAGTAAAAGACAACGAATCAATCGACAAGGCCTTAAAACGTTTCAAGAAAAAATTTGAGCGTGCAGGCATCATGCGCGAGTATCGTGGACGCGCATACTTTGAAAAAGAATCCGTGACACGCCGAAATCAAGTAAAGCGTGCTTCCTACCGCCAGCGCAAAATTAGTAAGCGCGAGCAAGAATAACGTAGAACACTTTTTTCTATTTGACGGTTAGAAAGGCTATGAAAGTCTATCTAACCGTATTTTTCTGCCTTTTTTTTGCTGTCCTTTACGCGCAAACTCCCCTTTCGTACTACCTTCCTGAGGGTACTTCTTACGATTCTTCTATCCCTCAGCCCGCACAAATTCTAGGGCATGAGGTAGGGGAACTTCATGTCACACACGACAAGCTTGTTTTTTACCTTACGCATCTGGCACGAGTTTCTGATCGTATCAGTGTAGATACCATCGGATATACGCACGAGAAACGTCCACTGATTCATCTTAAGATCACCTCGCCCGAAAACCATCAAAACTTAGAAAGCCTCCGTAAAGCTCATCTCAACTTCGAGACTGCTGACGAAAAAAGTCCCGTGGTCATCTGGGAAGGTTTTAGTATTCATGGAAACGAGTCGAGCGGGTCAAACGCAGCTTTGGTAACGGCGTATCACCTAGCGGCAGCGCAGGGCGAAGAAATTGAAAAGATACTCCGAGAGGCTATTATCATTCTTGATCCTTGCTTCAATCCCGATGGGCTAACGCGTTTTGCCACCTGGGTCAACGCCAACAAAGGTAGTACCCAGAACGCCGACCCGAACACCCGCGAACTCAATGAACCCTGGCCAAGCGGGCGTACCAATCACTACTGGTTTGACCTCAATCGCGACTGGTTACTTGTGCAGCACCCCGAAAGTCAGGCGCGTATTCGGGAGTTTCATCGCTGGAGACCTAATATTTTAACCGACCACCATGAGATGGGAACCAACTCGACGTTTTTCTTTCAACCGGGCGTTCCTTCTCGTACCAACCCACTTACGCCAAACAAAAACCAGGTCTTGACGGGCGAAATCGCAAAGTTCCATGCCAAGGCGTTGGACAAAATCGGCTCGCTGTACTTTACCGAAGAGAGCTTCGATGACTTTTATTATGGCAAAGGCTCAACTTACCCAGATGCAAATGGCAGTATTGGGATCCTCTTTGAGCAGGCCAGTTCGCGGGGACACGCACAAGCGAGTCAGCACGGCGTACTAACTTTTCCGTTCACGATCCGAAACCAGTTTGTGACCACACTTTCTACCATTGAAGCGGGAATAAACCTGCGGCGTGAGTTACTCGATTACCAGAAAGCCTTTTATCAAAACGCTCAAAGTGAAGCCAAAGCGGATACTCAAAAAGCCTTTGTCGTCGGGCATCCGCAGGACTCCGTACGTAGGTATCACTTTGAATATCTGCTACATCAACATCAAATTCAGACTTATCGGCTTAGCTCCAAAATCAAGAAAAACGGAGAGACTTTTACCCCCGAGAACAGCATCTTAATTCCACTAGAACAGCCACAGTACAAACTTATTCGCGCGATTTTCCAGCAGGAAACTGAGTTTAGTGATAGCCTTTTTTACGATGTCTCGGCCTGGACAATGCCTTTGGCTTTTGGTTTACGCTATGCAGATTTGGGGCGCGGCGAGTTAAGTCGTGTAAAAGGAGAACGGATAGAAACGCCAAACAAACCCACTTCTACCTTCGTACCCGACGCAGAAGCTTACGCCTACCTCTTGGACTGGTACAGCTATGATGCACCGATGGCATTGGCAGACTTACACGCAAAAAATGTGTTGGTAAAGGTTTCGCAGTTGGAGTTTTCGCACGAAGGAAAAACATTTCCTGCCGGAACGCTCATCATCCCCACGACGCAGCCCGACCACGGTAAGTCGAGCATTGAAAAAGTTCTCGCCAACATTGCTCAAAAGCGATCCGTGGTCATCCGCTCACTCAAGACGGGGCTTACCGACGGAGGCATTGATCTGGGTAGTCGAAATATGTTTCGGCTTGGTAAGCCAAAAGTACTACTCATTACGGGTAAAGGTGTACGTGCTTACGATGCGGGGGAGGTTTGGCACTTATTGGATAAGCGTGTCGAAACTCCCGTCACACTCGGAACAGCCGCTGATCTGGGGCGGCTCAGTTTATCAGACTACTCTGTAATCGTTATGGCGAACGGACAATACAGCTTGACTGAGGGGCAGGAGCGTGCCTTGAGCTCTTGGGTGTTTCGGGGTGGGACGCTGATTACTCTCCAGAACGCTACGCGGTGGGCAGTACAAAATCAGTTTTTACGTACCACCGAGCTTGTCCCGCAGGCAAAGTCGGATACGGTGCAGTATCGTCCTTACGGCAGTAAAGACCGCGACGAGGGGGCGCAATATGTAGGCGGCATGATCGTAGAAGCAGAAATTGACTCTACGCATCCCTTATGTTTTGGCTACTCGGCAGAGAAAATTCCTTTGTTCAAGCGGGGTACTTTTGGTATTCAGGATACCAAAATGCCGTACATTGCGCCTATCCGCTACACCGAAAAGCTCCGTTTGAGTGGATACATTTCGTCTCAGAATTTAGACCGTCTCAAAGGGCTTCCTGCCGCTATCGTCGAGACGCGAGGACGTGGGCGCATTATAGGCTTGGTGGATAACCTTAACTTTCGGGCCTTTTGGTACGGAACGAACCGAATTTTCTTGAATGCCGTGTTTTTTGGGAAGATTATGGAGTAGTTTAAACGTTATGTTAATTGGATTGCTCTTATGAACCCCAAAACCTACCTACTCCGCCGTAATTTTTACCTCCCAACATACGGATTCCGAAGCCGAAGAATACAATCAAATAGCAGATCGGATGGTTGAACTCGTCAAAACACAAAAAGGCTTTCTGGGCACGGCTAGAAGTGAGCTAGGGATTACCGTATCTTATTAGGAAAGCCTCGAAGCCATCACAGCATGGAGAAAACACGCCGAGCATCAAGTCGCACAACGGCTAGGACGGGAACGTTGGTACGAAAACTTTGTGGTTCGCATCGCGAAAGTAGAGCGCGAATAGCGATTTCCTTGAAAAAAATCCTATCTTCCCTACACGAAAAAAATAGTACCCTCTCTTGACAGAAATCCACAATATCCTAAAACGTTTTTGGGGCTATGACTCATTTCGTCCGCTTCAAGAAGACATCATTAACTCGGTACTGGACGGACATGATACCCTTGCCCTGATGCCAACGGGAGGCGGGAAGTCGATTTGTTTCCAAGTCCCTGCCCTTGCTTTTGAAGGTGTTTGTATCGTCGTCACACCACTTATTGCCCTGATGAAAGACCAAGTGGCACAGCTCAAAAAGCGTGGCATCAAAGCGCAAGCCTTGTTTTCGGGGATGCGTCCACGAGAAATTGACATCGCACTGGATAACTGTGTGTACGGCGACACAAAGTTCCTCTACCTCTCTCCCGAACGCCTCAAAACGAAGCTCTTTCAGGCACGGCTTCAAAAAATGAATGTCAGTCTCCTGGCCATCGACGAGGCACACTGTATCTCGCAGTGGGGTTACGATTTTCGCCCTTCCTACCTTAGTATCGCAGAAATCCGTGAATTTATTCCCGAGGCTCCCTGCATCGCACTCACTGCCACAGCTACGCAAAACGTCTGTATGGACATTCAAAAGTACCTTGAGTTTCGGGAGGGGCATCAGTTTTTTCGGAAGAGCTTTGCACGAGCTAATCTATCTTACTCATGTATTGAAGAAGAGAATAAGCCCGAAAGGTTGCTCAAAATTTTACGCGGTGTACCGGGTTCTGCGGTGGTCTATGTGCGTAACCGACGGAAAGCACAGGAAATTGCTATTTTACTCCAGAAACAAAACATTTCGGCGGATTTTTATCACGCAGGATTGGACATGAAGGTGCGTAGCCAGAAGCAAGAGGCGTGGATCAAAAATCAAATTCGGGTTATTGTAGCTACAAATGCTTTCGGAATGGGGATTGACAAGCCTGATGTACGGCTGGTCGTTCACTTGGACACTCCCGATAACCTAGAGGCTTACTACCAAGAGGCGGGACGTGCGGGGCGGGACGAGAAAAAAGCTTACGCCGTACTTCTTTATGACCAAAAAGATACAGAAGGGCTTCTAAAACATCTCGAAATAAGTTATCCTCCTTTAGAAACGATCAAACGCGTGTATCAGGCTATCGCGAACCGCTATCAGATTCCCGTAGGCAGTGGAGAGCTAGCGGATTACGACTTTGAGATGAAGGAACTCACCAAGCCCTACAACCTTAAAGCTACCGAAGTGCATTATGGACTCAAACGCCTTGAGGAGCAAGGCTTAGTTCAGCTCACAGAAGCCGTCTTTCAGTCTGCACGACTCATAGTACAAGTTAGTCGGGAGGCGTTGTACAAGTTTCAGGTCTCTAACGCGGCTTTTGACCCTATCCTAAAGGCGATTTTCCGACTTTATGGCGGTGGTGAGATCATGCGGGCATTTCGTCCGATTTCAGAGACGCAGATTAGCAAAGCCGCTAATATCCCTGAGGAAAAAGTACGTCAGCAGCTACGTTACCTAACAAAAAACGGGCTTTTGGACTACCAACCGCAAAAAAATG
>CAZNAK010000077.1:0-5511 GCA_964570645.1 uncultured Cytophagales bacterium
GACTCCATCATTGACTACAACAAGGATTATAACTACGACTACTTTGGTTTTAAAACCCTTGAACGCTCGTACTTACTCAAAACAGACGGCATTATCCGAGAGCGTCCGCAACACATGATCATGCGTGTGGCTGTGGGTATTCACATGATGGACATTGAGGCGGTGATCGAAACCTACAAACTCATGTCAGAGAAGTGGTTCACACACGCTACACCGACGCTCTTTAATGCCGCTACACCTAAGCCGCAGCTTTCATCTTGCTTCCTCCTGACGATGAAAGAAGATAGCGTAGAAGGAATTTATGATACTTTGAAGCAATGCGCCCAAATCTCACAGACAGCGGGCGGCATTGGCTTGAGTATTCATCAAATTAGGGCAAAAGGTTCGTACATCGCGGGGACAAACGGCACTTCAAACGGGATTATCCCGATGGTGAAAGTCTTTAACGACACAGCGCGTTACATCGACCAAGGCGGCGGAAAACGCAAAGGAGCATTTGCCATGTACCTTGAACCGTGGCACGACGACGTATTTGAGTTTTTGGACTTGAAGAAAAACCACGGCAAGGAGGAGCTGCGTGCGCGAGACCTTTTTTACGCCATGTGGATTTCGGACTTATTTATGAAGCGCGTAGAGGCAAATGAGGAGTGGTCCTTGTTTTGTCCAAACGAAGCACCAGGCCTAGCGGATTGCTATGGGGATGAGTTTGAAGCACTGTACGAAAAATACGAGAAAGAGGGGCGCGCTCGTCGTACTATTAAAGCGCAAGAGTTGTGGTTTGCCATCCTAGAGTCTCAGATTGAGACGGGAACACCTTATATGCTCTACAAAGACCACGCGAACCGGAAGTCAAATCAGAAAAACCTTGGTACGATCAAGTCTAGCAACCTTTGCACGGAGATCATGGAATATACCTCGCCCGACGAGGTTGCAGTCTGTAACCTTGCCTCGATTTGCCTGCCAAAGTTCGTTAAAAACGGAGACTTTGATCACCAAAAGTTATTCGAGATCACGAAGGTCGTCACAGAAAACTTAAACAAAGTCATCGACATCAATTACTATCCCGTCGAGGAGGCGCGTAATTCAAATATGCGCCATCGTCCGATTGGATTGGGCGTTCAGGGCTTGGCAGATGTTTTTATGTTGCTCCGTATGCCATTTGAATCAGAAGAAGCAAAGGCACTCAATCGCGAGATTTTTGAAACCATGTATTTCGGTGCCATGACCGCCTCTAACGAGCTTGCCGCTAAGGAAGGCCCGTACGAAAGCTACGAAGGATCACCGATCTCGGAAGGGATTTTCCAGTTCGATATGTGGGGGGTTACGCCGACAGACCGCTGGGATTGGGAAAAGCTAAAATATCAGATTTTGGATAAGGGTGTCCGTAACTCGCTGCTTGTCGCCCCAATGCCGACCGCCTCGACCTCCCAAATAATGGGTAACAATGAGTGCTTTGAGCCATATACCTCGAATTTATACGTTCGTCGGGTACTTTCAGGTGAGTTTATCATCGTTAATAAGCACCTGATGCGAGATCTAATTGAGCGTGGGCTTTGGAGCGACTCCATGAAAAATCGCCTGATGCAAGAAAATGGCTCGGTACAAAATATCCCTGAGGTGCCAGAAGACCTCAAGCAACTGTACAAAACCACCTGGGAAGTTAGCCAACGAATCATCTTGGATATGGCTGCGGATCGTGGGGCGTACATTTGCCAAAGTCAGAGCATGAACTTACACGTACAAAATGCAACCTTTGGCAAGCTGACCTCAATGCACTTTTATGCCTGGAAAAAAGGCTTAAAAACGGGTATGTATTACCTTCGTACCAAAGCGGCTACGGATGCGATCAAGTTTACGGTCAGTAAAGAAACAGGCGCAGAGCCTAAGCCAGTGCCAAAGGAAGCCGCAGCCCAACAAGCTGCTAGCACACCTACGCAGAACGGAGAAGCACGAAATTTGGATGAGGTAGAGTAATTTTATGGACAGATAGGACGTGTTTTTTACATAAACCTGTGGGCTAGTTCTCACAGGTTTTTTTATTTGGACTAGAATAGCTGTATTCTAGTTAATAGACTGGGTAGCAGTCCCAACAAAAGGGTGAACAGGATTAGAATTAGGGAGACGAACCACTCGCGAGGGGTAACATCGGTGAGTTTTACGTCCGACAAACTAGGATGTAGCCAGAACTTACCCAAAAAAAGCCTTTTGTAGTTCCAAAGATAATAGGACGCAGCAAGAACAATCCCTAAAAGGGCAAAACCTACCCAGTACCCTGGAAATTGCTCTGCCTGAAAAGCTCCCAGTAACACCATCAACTCCCCGACAAAGCCTGAAAAAGTAGGTAAACCCAAAGATGCAAAAAAGGCTATTGCCACAAGCCCTGCATAACGCGGCATTGGTTGGTATAAGCCTGCATGATGTTCAATACTCAAATTGTGTGAGCGGCGATACAGAATACCAACCAAAAAAAAGAGTAAAGGCGAGATGATTCCATGACTGACCATCTGGAACATCGCACCTTGAATGCCAATTTCGTTCAGCGAGGCAAGCCCAAGCAGAACGAAGCCCATATGAACAATGGACGAATAAGCAATCAGTCGCTTAAAATTTGTCTGTCCCAGAGCCACAATACCTCCATAAACGATGGATAAAATCCCGAAAAAAGCAAGCGTTGCACTAGCTACCTCAAATACGTCGGGAAAAACGGAAAGTCCCATTCGCATCAGTCCATAGCCCCCAATTTTGAGAAGTACACCCGCCAAGACCATTGAAATCGGCGTAGGAGCCTGTACGTGTGCGTCAGGAAGCCAAGTATGCAAGGGCACCGTAGGAAGTTTGATACAAAAACCCATCACTAATAAGGTAAAAAAGAAGCTCCGATACCACCCGCCATCAGGATGGATAAGCGCTTCATTACTAAAGTTATTCAGGTCTGCGAAGGCAAGTAAATCGAAGGTATGCACACCATTAATATCCGTGCCGAGTGCTAGGGCGATGCCAACAATCAGGATCAATACGGAACCTAGTAAGGTGTACATAAAAAACTTAATCGCCGCATACTCGCGCTTTAGTCCTCCCCAGATTCCGACCAAAAAGTACATGGGAAGTAACATAAACTCAAAACAGAGGTAGAACAAAAAGAAATCCAGCGCAATGAACGTCCCAATTACCGCCGCTGAGAGCAGCAGATAAAGTGCAAAATAAGCTTTATAATGTTTCTTAATTTCGTTAGAGGCAATCGCACCAAGCCATAAAATCAATAACGCCAGCAGTAACAAAGCTGTATTCAGACCGTCCAGCCCAACAAAGTATTGCACACGAAGACGTGAGTTTTCTGAAATAGGAAGGCTAAACCAATCTATTCGTTCTGCCAAAAACGGCATTGGTGCGCTCAGTAAAGTAGGGTCTTGGATTGCGGGGGTAAGCAAAAATATTCCAAAGGCAAGCGTGAAAGCTAAGCAAGCCAGCGTGATGATGTAAAAGGTATTTTTGTTCTGACTAGGTATAACCAGCAACAGCGCACTTCCTAGCAGCGGTAACCCCAATAAAAGACTTAATCCACCCATGAATTTTTTACTGTATTGTAGAAACAAACTGAGAGCGCAAAGTTATTTTAATATGAGTACCCTGCAAATCAATGACAGTATATTTAAAAAATGGTGAAAAAGTTACTTTGTTGTAAGTTTGTTTAACCATATAATGTAAACATTAAACGAGGAAAGGGTGTTTAAGAATATGAATAACATTTAAACTTGATAGATTGTGAGGTCGATACGATATTCAATTAAGGATTTGGAGAATTTGACGGGGATAAAGGCGCATACTATTCGTATGTGGGAGCAGCGGTATGAAATTGTTTCTCCAAAGAGAACGGATACTAACATTCGTTACTATGATCCTGAGGACTTAAAGCGTATGCTTAATATAGCGCTTCTCAATCAAAACGGCTATAAAATATCCAAGATTGCTAAGATGGATACCTCTGAACTACACGGTAAAGTTCGAGAAGCGATCCATAAAGCTTCAGGAGATTATCAATCTCAAATCAAGGCATTAACTGTAGCCATGATTGAGTTGGACGAAGAACAATTTGAAAAGGTGATGTCCACCAACATCCTTCAAATTGGTTTCGAGAATACGATGATCAATATTGTTTACCCATTTCTTATGCGCGTGGGTACACTCTGGACAACAGATGCTATCAATCCTTCACAAGAACATTTTATCACAAACCTGATTCGACAAAAAATTATTGTTGCCATTGATGGACAGATTTCTCGTACCGAAGAGGAAGCTCCTAAATATATGCTTTACCTGCCTAGTGGAGAGTTGCACGAAATATCGTTGTTGTTCTCGTATTATATACTCAAGTCGCGTGGTAATTGGGTTATCTACCTAGGGCAAAGCCTACCTCTGGACGACTTGGAAGAAGCTTACAAAATTCATACGCCCGATTTCATCCTGACACTAATTACTTCTGTACCGGGCGCGGGCGTGCAAGGCTACTTGGATGACCTCTCGGAGAAGTTTGCCGCTTCTACGATATTGGTGAGTGGTTATCAAATTGTTGGACAGTACATTCAGGCACCTGACAACGTGATTACTCTAGCTAAAATTCAAGACCTCGTAACTTTTGCTGAAGAACAAAAGCAACTTTTCCGACGCACCCGCAAATAAGTTCTTACCTTTATGATTGTATGCCTATCAATCATTTGAGTAAAACTGAGCCAAAGTGGTTTGCCATCTACACCAACTTTAAACGAGAGAAGACAGTTCTTTCTGCACTTCAAGAAAAAGGGATAGAAGCTTATCTTCCTTTGCAGAGAACAGTAAGAGTGTACAAGTCACGGAAGAAAAAGGTAGAATTACCACTAATAACTTGCTATGTTTTTGTCAGAATAGTAGCACAAGAATACGTTCCTGTGCTTGAAACACCCAACGTACTTAACTTTGTTAAGATCAAGCAAGATCTACTTTCAATTCCTGACAAAGAGATTAATTTACTCCGACACATAACAGGAGAGGAGGGATACGCGCTCCAACGCGTAGAAGGAAGCCCCAAAGCAGGTGATCGTGTTGAGATTATTTCTGGGGCACTCAAAGGGACAAAAGGTAGGTTGATATCTTCTGAGGGGCAAAAACGGTTTGTGATTCGTCTCGAAAACCTTGATCAATACTTAAGCATCAAGATTGATCCTGACTTTCTGATTAAAGCATAAACAAAACCTACTCTCGTTGCTGAAGAGTAGGTTTTCATTTTTTCAAGAAAGACTTTTATTTTCCTCCTCTGGATCCGCCCGAACGTCCACGGGAAGAGCTTCCGCGAGAACGACCTGAACGCGAACTAGAACTACGCTGTACGCGGTTCATCTTAGAACGGAACGAAGAGCTTTTTCCTGATAAACGTTGTTGTGATGCCGCACTCTTCGTACCATATCGGTTTCCACTCGTGCCACCGTAGTACGGACGACCACTAGAGTAGCTACGACGATAATCATTGTAGCCTGAACG
>CAZNAK010000077.1:5521-8793 GCA_964570645.1 uncultured Cytophagales bacterium
CTGAACGATAAATAGGACTGCCATAGCCCATCAGAGAACTCATAAACATATATTGCCCGTAAAATGCCCAAAACGAGTTACCGTTACTTCCTGTTTGCCAGTGTCCGTAGTTAGAGTTACCTACATAACGATTATAGCCAGGAGGAGAAGCCACTTTACTTACTTCACCGTTGTACTTGGAAGCGAGTTCCATACCCATATCTTCCGTGTGCTGCGCAAAAAAACCTTCACTTACATCGTACCATTTTGTAAGGCTATCCTTAGGAACTGCTTTGGTCTCGGGTGCAACGATATTGTTTGCGGCTGCCGTGTCCCCTTCGGCAAGTAACTCTTCTGTTTTGGTCTCTATGAAAGCCGCTTTATCTTCGGCCGTCATTGGCTCCTCTACTTCATAGGTGATTTTGTACTTGTGCTGATACTCATCCGAGAATGAACCTTCCTTGATATTAAAGTCATGAAGGATAATGGCAAAATTATCCTTGTTATTCAAGTCACGGAGCATCATGTCCACAGGAGACTTCTGATACTTGTCACTTGAAGACCCGCAGCTTGATAGTACCGCAGCCATCAATAAAGCAAAAATGTACTTTACGTTTTTCATAGTAGATTAAATTGGTTGATAGAAATGAATGATTGAAAATTAGATTTCGCCTGCTAAAAGGTTAGAAATTTCGTCTTCTTCGATGATTTTTCCAAGACTCGCCTCAAACTCCTCGTCGTCCCATTGCTCAATGGTCAACACAAATTCCTCGGACTCGTCGTAGTAATCCCAAGCAACAAACTCCTCGGACTGATCGCGGCTTCTTTTTGCGGTATCACGAAAAAAACCAGGACTTTCACTCTCATAATAAAAAGTTTTCCCGTCGTATTCAATTTCTCGTGGAGGCTTTCCGCTCTCTTCAATTGCATGAAAAATACGCTTAGGAAGTTTTCCTGTCTTTATCTTCCGAGAAAGAGTAAGGCTGAGTTCGTCTTCATCTTCAACGCTCAAAAAAACATGATCATCATCCGAGATCAACTTGTACTCATACGAAAAATTATAGTCGCCCCAGTCGTACTCATACTCTTCCTTGACGAGCCACGTCTTAAAGTCATAGTCAAGCGTAAAACCTGCCCGTAGATCCGTGACCTTGAGGTTGGTTACGTCATAATCGGGACGTTCGTCTTCGTCCTTTTTCTTTTTGCGACGGAAAAAATCAAATGCCATAGTTGTTGAAGGGTGTATGTGTTAGTTTAAACGTAAAAATACCAAAAGCGTTTTGATTTACCCAAAATTACTTGAAGGCTAACTTCAGTAAAAAAAGTAGCTTTTTAGTACTTATACTTCTTTCGATAAGTCAAAAAACACAACACCCTATAAATACAATTCCTTATCTTGCCTGTAAGATACTATTATTAAGCGACTATTTATTAGATGATACCTTTTATGATGAACAGTATATGTACATGGAAATTGCGCCAAAGCCATTCAATGAACAAGAACGCATTCGGAACTTATCATATTATGAAATATTAGATACAGAAGCAGAGCGTGAGTTTGATAACCTCACCGCCTTGGCCTCGCAGGTTGGTGATACTCCGATTTCTCTGGTCTCGTTGGTTGATGAAGAAAGACAATGGATCAAATCAAAAAAAGGACTTGCCATTTCCGAAACCCCGCGCGATGTATCTTTCTGCGCTCACGCCATCGCAAGTGTGGAGACAGAGATACTGGAGGTCGAAGATACTTGGAAAGATGAACGCTTCCATGTTTGATCACTGAGATTCAAGTGCTTTCTATGCCAGAGCAAAAAAACTACCTCTACCAATTTCATAACTTTTGGAAGGGGCAGGGCATGCAAATTGACGACATAACTTTAATAGGTGTTAACGTTTCGGCTATACATTTAAAGACACGAGTAAGGGTGCTCCCCGCATTCCGCAGTGCTAGTAGAGCAACTACTACCCTCATCTGAGGTCATTCAAAAGAGATTTTCTCCCAGCTCAGATATTCTCAAATACGCTTAAAATGGTAAATGGTGGCGCATTTTAATGTGAACACACTATTAAATCTTTCATGTAACTGTGCTATTCTGCTTACCTTTGCTTAGTTTTAATGAATTGGTTATTTAACGCTTTTGACTTAAAAATGACATGATGAAACACGTACACAAATTCTTTTTTCGCAGCTTTATCATTGGCCTGCTTGGCGTTCTTAGCGCAGGGGTAAGCTGGGGACAGATCTTAAACGAAACTTTTGATAATGCTAGTGGATTTACTACCTCCCAACCTTTTGGCTCTGATGGAGGAAGTGATTATTTTGGTTTAGCAGGTGGTGTTAACGACTTCGGGACAGACCCGGTACCTACGGTCAAAAGTTACACAGGTTTTACGGGAGGGTTCCTAACAGGAGAAGACCTAGATAACTCTCCAAACGTTGCAACTTTGCCTATTACTGTAATTTGGTCGGGGCTTGATATTACCGGGTTTACGAGTCTGACCTTTAGTGGTGACTTTGCGGAGTTTTTTGATTCGCCAGGGGATATTGATGGGGGGGATGCCTTGTTTGTAGAATACCAAATTGATGGGGGTGGTTACCAAAATTTGATTGTCTTTACACCTGACCTGTTTTCAGGAACTGGCACATTTAACGGTGTTTTCGTAGAAGATCCAAATTTTGATGGAGACGTAAGTACAGATGCTGGAATCACGCTGGGAAATGCTGCACAGACGGTTACGAAAAGTATCATGGGAACAGGCTCCACACTTGACCTGCGACTTACCGTTGAGGTAAATGCTGGCGACGAAGACTTTGCCGTAGATAACTTTGTAATTTCGGGAACGCCAGTTGGTGGGGGTTCTCAATCTGAGTTTTATGTCAACGCCACAACGGGTAATGACATGAACTCAGGCGCAGACTTTGATAACGCCTTCGCTACCTTCCAAAAAGCCTTAGACGAGGCAAGGGCATACTCAGGATCGGCTACGCCAACCATTTATCTCTCTGAGGGAACATACACGCCTAGTGTTGGCTGGGATATTACCACCAACTCGGCAACAACGACAGCGCGTTTCGAGACCTTTAACCTACCTGACGGTGTGGCGATATATGGAGGTTTCTCGGACGGACTTACAGGGGCCGTGACCCAAACAGAGATTGACGCACGAAACCTTGAAACAGATGTTACTACCCTGAGCGGTGACCTCGGCAGCCTCGTCGGCCGCGTCGGCACCACCAATCAGCTCCTCGCGCTGACCGACCCCGAGCAGGCGTACCCCGACTACCTCGGCGC
>CAZNAK010000078.1:0-284 GCA_964570645.1 uncultured Cytophagales bacterium
GTACGCGGATGATGGTTAAAAGTCTTGTCTCTGCTGGGGTAATGTCACTGATGCCTGTTTTAAAGAGTTCGAGCTTTTCGAGCTGCTCCATTCCTACTACAGCCGTGATGTCGGTCACGCCCGTGTTACCCAGACTAAGTTCTTTGAGGTTAGGTAGCGCAACGAGTGGCGAAATATCACTCATCTTCTCCATGTTCTCGCACCAGATCGCTTCAAGGTTTTGGAGGCTGGCGATGGGAGTCATATCTACAATCTGCTTTTGATCATAGAGGTCTAGGACATCC
>CAZNAK010000078.1:294-8773 GCA_964570645.1 uncultured Cytophagales bacterium
CCAGTTGCTTGAGTTGCGTTAACTGCTCTTTGGTAGGTGGATTACTGATGTCCAAGTTATCCTGAAAATAAGCTTTCCAGGCGGGCGAGAGACTCTCCCACCAAACTTGATTGACCTCTAAGGTCGCTTTTTCGTCGGCCTTACAGGCGGTTCCTAAAAAAAGTATTATAACAAGAAATGAGTTGATGATATTTCTAACTTCCATAACGTAAAGGGGAATTGTGACTTAAAAATATAGTACAGAGGTAGGAGAGTACGTAGAACAATTATTTTTAATAAGATTAGCAACTTTAATGCCTGAAACGTCAGCTACTCACCAAGACTACCTCCCAGTAATTAATGTTTCCAAATTCGGGTGGAAGTTGCCCTGCTTTCCAGCCTATTGCTGTTGTCTCCCAAGCCAGATAACGTGTACTGTAATAACTCACCGATTTTCCTATCCCCGGCAAGCTAATACCAAGGATTGAGTGCCCGTATTGCGTGCTATTTAATACCGCAACCTGATAGCCGAGCTTTGAAAGCACCGTAAACAAGAATACAGAGCGGGTATCACAGTCACCCGAAAGTTCGGCGGCAAACTCCGTGGGTGTGTGTAAGCCATACGAAACACCTCCTACACAAGGTACATTTTGATAGTCAGGATGTTCGGCAACGTATTTTTCACAGTCTGCCTGCAAAATGAGGTTGTAGGGCACGTGCTGCACACTGCTTACGACCATCTCGGCAAGTTGCACTTGATCTAACGCATAGTGTTCACGCATCTTGTCAAACATAGCCACGATACGATTCAGCCCTGCTGCGTCTTTTGCCTGTAATTTATTATATATCTGCCCCCAATAATCGTAGGAATCACGCCATTTTTTTGGCGATTTTAATCGTTCCCGAAAATGTTTTCCGCCCTCGTAATCAGACTCCCAGACCTCCCAGCGTCCGCTGTACTTCTTTTTGTCACTGATATGGTTCCACTCTAGCAAATGGGCAATGAGTTGATCGCCCGCCTGTCGTTTTAGGGAGTCCTCGTGGGTTAAGCGTACCGTATCTGCTACCACCTCTTCTTTAGTATTCGTGACGGCGTAGTCTGTATCATACCCTTCAATTTCTTCTAAGAAAAAAATCCCCGTGGTCATAAAAATGCCAAAAGTCAGGATGCCCAACAAGAAATTGACGGCAGCAGGGGCAATGCGGAAAATTAAAATAACAAAGTAGAGCCAGGAAAAGGACATGAAGAGCAACCCAAACGGAAGAGCCTCATCGGCCGACAGATTACCTATAATCCAGAAAAAAGTAATCCAGCCTGAGGCGCGTGTAACTGTTTTTGGTTTTAAACGACCCGCAATAGCAAGCAATAATAATATACCCAAACCAATAACCAACAACGCAAAGCCCTCTATTTTGAGCGCGAGATACGCAATAGCGAGCGGAATCAGGCATCGCCAAAGACGTTGAGAAGAGGCGTTCGGTGTTTCTGCCATACCACAAAGTAATAAAAAGTACAATTAGTGATCCTAAAAAAGCCAAGAAAATGACTCCGCTACTGCCGTAATTTCTTGTAAACCGTGAAGATTATGCCGCCGACGAAAAAAAAATCGCGATTTGTCTAAATCCCGCGAGAACCTTTCGTCTCCTAGGGTAAGTATCACCAATCATCACTTGTTATGAAGAAGTATTTGTTTTCTTTCTTGTTTCTTTTTGCTGTGTCGGCACAGGCACAGCTTAGTTTGAAGTACACCACCTCGGGAGACGACCCTACGCGTGCCGAAATCATACAGTCGGTAAAAAACTGTCAGCTTATTTTAGTCCTTGACCAGTCGGGTTCAATGGAGGATTTCAATAAAATTGGCGAACTCAATGATGCCGTAGCAACGCTTTTTCAGGGGATTCAGAGCGACCAAGCTTTAGCCAATAAGCTCGAAGTAGGCATTGTAGCCTTTGAGTCAAGTGCTCAGGTAATGCGTCGTCCAAGTCTGATTCAAGGACAAGCGGCTCCGCGTCTTTCGGCGGACGGTGGCACCAACATGAGCGAAGGTTTGGAACAGGCTTTGAATATCTTGGGAAACAATGGACCAGATGATTTAAAGCCCATCGTAATTTTGATTACCGACGGTGAGCCTAACTCACAGTCTGATGCACTCTATGCAGCGCAACAGGTACATCCAAACGCACATTTTTACGCGCTAGGCGTACAGGGATCGGACTTTTCGTTTTTGCAACAGATGGCAGGACCGAACCAAGCCGCTGCCCTTGCACAAACCAAGTTTAGTTCATTTTTTGCTGACATGAGCGCGCAAATCAGTCAGTACATCATGTCTTCTAGCCCGATGAGTGCCAAAATGGGTATCCGTGATCCGTTCATGAGTGGTATCCGTATTCCAAATTTTAGCGGCTGGAGACAGTAATTAGACCTCATCCCACACCTCGGCGACGCTTAACAGGCTCGCCGACGTTCACTCTAAATCCCAAAAAAATGAAAACCTTATTCTTTTTCTTGCTTTTTGCAGGGGCTTTTGGGGCGACAACATGGGCGCAAGTTCGCCTCCAAACCGCTCCGAAGGTAATGAGCCGTCCCGCACAGCGTCCGAGCGACTCGGTACAGCAGCAAAAGCCCAGTAATCCGTTGCAGGACATAATTCGTAAAAATCACGATACGAACGTGAAAGCCTACATCAAAGGACGTGTTTTTGAACTCACTGGACAGACCATTACGGGGCAGGATAGCCTTTTCTGTGAAGGGTTTGTCTATACCAAAGTCAAAAAATTGGACTCCGCAGATGTCATTCACCTCCAAAAGCTTTTTACCGACAGCACCCTGATTGAGGAGCGTGGTTATGTGGTCAGCGCACCCTTTACGCCGCAGCTTGGTCTTGAACTCGAAGACCCTTTCGGTAACATCGAAACCTACTTTTTTATGTTTGATTCCCATGAACAGGGAACATGGCAATTAAAAGGTTTCGTAGATCGCGCTTTTGTCACTAAGGACGCACTCACGCAGCTTACAAAGCTACATCAGGAATACTTTGGACAACAAAAAGCTCCCTGCCAGATGCGCGTAGAAACCCTTAAACCAAGTAAAAAACCATATTCCACCTTAAACACTAAAAAACAATGAAAACGAAATTTATTGCTACGCTCGTCATCGGTTTGATGACACTATTTTCTAATACTTTCGCGCAAAACGGAGAGTGGCACATCGTGCTCGTTGGAGCAACCGAAGACCTTGCCCAAGGTGGAATTGGTAACGGCGTACAGTTAGCCTTGAGTCAGGATCGAGAGAACTTTAGCCAGCTTGCCCAAACACTCGGACTTACGCCCGTTTTCCATGAGATTCGTGGCTACGACCTTAATGGTGCTGCCGTTCGGCAAAAAGCGAGTGAGCTTGCCAAGCTATCCAAAACCACTTCAGGAAAGTTTATGCTCACCTGGGTCAGTCATACGCACGGGCTAAACGCCAAAAATACCAACAGCCCCATTCCGTGGATGCTGTGCGAGCCTGCGGACAATATCATTAACAGTTGGAGTGATGTGGTGAATGTATCGGAGGTTTATGAAAGCTTACGCCAAAGTAACTTCGATCACGTTCAAGTTTTCGCGGAGTTGTGTAATAATCTTGCCGTTACGGATGCCCCACAAGTTCCGCCCATAATGGACGTTCGTGCCATGAAAGGCGGACAGGTGGCAAACCTCGAAGAGCTTTTTTACAGTGCTAAAACCGTTCTGATGACCAGCTCCGTCTATGGACAATACAGTTATATGGACGATGTGACGGGTGGTTGGTTCAGCAATGCGATGTTTGAAAGTCTTCAGTCAGTGTACGATGGTGATACGCAACCTTATTTTGAGGGACAAGGTGGCTTTTTTGAGGCCGTAATTACCAAAACCGAAGAGCGTGGAAAGGCTTGGAACATTATTCAAACGCCTCAGGGCTTTGTCGAAGAACTTAATACAAGTGTTCCACAGGCACAAAATAACGACCGTATAAAAACGAACCAGCAGCAATACCGGCAAGCACAAAATCCCAATCTGGAGCTTCAATTAAATTCTCCTACGCAGATTGTCAACCAAATTCATCGAGGTAGTGTAGCCACAAAGAGAGACTCACCGAAGTTGAAAATCAATAAAAAGCAAACTAAGGCGAGTTGGTAATCTCTTCAACTATTGATTTAGTATTTTGAGTAACAAAAAGCCCCAAGTGAATCCACTTAGGGCTTTTTTATTACAAATCCTCCTCCTCATCCTGTTCCTTTTCGGGAATATCAAGCTTATCTAGGATTTTCTCGATTCGTTCTACCTCTTGTTGGGTGTCATCCACAAAAAACTGGAGCTCAGGGAGCTTGCGGAACTGGTTCTTGACTCGTCTTGCTAACTCGTGGCGGATTCTGACCTCAAACTCTTCGAGGTGTTCCATCGTTTCTGCTGCCTTTTCGTGCTTAAAAAAACTAAGATAAACTCGTGCAAGGCCAAGGTCTGCCGTCACGCGGACTATCGTAATGGTCACAAACTCGCCATTAACCCACTCGGGGTTTCGCATGAAAAGGTCACCTAGCTCGCGTTGGATCAATCGGGAAACTTGTTTTTGTCGTTTGGATTCTGTCATACTTCTTTTTTTTTGGGGTACTAACTTTTTTGATTCACGCAGGGTTCAATTTAAGATATAGAAAATCAAAAAAAGTTCTTATATTTCCTTCATCTAACACTAAAAGCCCAAACTTATGAAATACGATTTAGTCGTTATTGGTTCTGGACCAGGTGGATATATTGCTGCTATTCGTGGGGCACAGCTCGGCATGAAAACCGCCCTCGTTGAAAAAGAAAGCACCCTTGGCGGAACTTGCCTTAACGTAGGCTGTATCCCTTCCAAATCACTCTTGGACTCTAGCGAGCATTTCCACAATGCACACGCAAACTTCAAAACGCACGGCATCGAGCTTGAAAATTTGAGCGTTAATATGCCTCAGATGATTAAACGGAAGCGTGAAGTCGTTGAGCGAGTTGTCGGTGGCGTGGACTTCTTAATGAAAAAGAATAAAATTGACGTACATCGCGGTTTTGGCTCGTTTGTGACAAAAAATAAGATTAAAGTCAGACCAGAGAGCGGCAAAGCAACCGAGATTGAGGCTGATAAGGTAATCATCGCGACAGGTTCCGTTCCTGCTATGCTCCCTTTCTTGGAGTTTGATGGCGAGCGCATCGTTACCTCTACGGAAGCCCTGGAATTTCAGGAAGTCCCGAAGCATTTGATGGTTGTTGGCGGCGGTGTGATTGGTCTTGAACTAGGTTCGGTTTATGCCCGACTCGGGGCAGAGGTGTCTGTCATTGAGTTTGCCGATCGTCTCATTCCGGGTATGGATAGCACAATGGCCAAAGAAATTCAAAAGGTGATGAAGAAGCACCTCAAGGTCAAGTTTTACCTCAAACATAAGGTCACAGGCGCGGAAGTGAAAGGCGACGAAGTGACACTCACGGCAGAAAATATGAAGAAAGGCGAGACGGTAACCTTTATGGGAGATCGCTGCCTTGTCTCGGTAGGAAGAAAGCCTTACACCGATAAACTGGGTCTCGAAAATATTGGCTTAGAAACAGACGAACGTGGACGTATTGAGGTAGATGAGCAGCTCAGAACGAAAGTGGATAATGTGTACGCGATCGGGGACGTGATCCGTGGGGCGATGCTAGCACACAAAGCCGAAGAAGAAGGTGTTTTGGTTGCCGAGATCATCGCAGGGCAAAAACCGCACATTAACTACAAGCTCATTCCAAACGTGATCTACACTTGGCCCGAAGTGGCAGGGGTGGGCTACACCGAGGAAGAACTCAAAAATGACGGCAGAAAATACAAAACGGGACAATATCCGTTTCGCGCCTTAGGACGCGCACAGGCAAGTATGGACACCGACGGAGTAGTGAAAGTGCTAGCAGACGAAGCCACAGACGAGCTCTTGGGAGTACACATCATTGGCGCACGGGCTGCCGATATGATCGCCGAAGCAGTAGTGGCAATGGAGTACCGCGCCTCAGCAGAGGATGTTTCCAGGGTTTCGCACGCGCACCCCACTTACATGGAAGCCGTCAAAGAAGCCTGTTTGGATGCTACGGCAGGGCGTTCGCGAAACGCATAGCGTTTACGTATTTTTGGCTCGTTAAAAAGAGAACGGCTACAAGAGTGCATAAGCATTTTTGTAGCCTTTTTCGTACACTACCGTATTCCTCGTTGGTTCAATGCACGATGATACCGCGCTGCGTTTCGCTCGTGTTCGGCATTGGTACGCGCAAAGTTGTGATAGCCCGAGAAGTCTTCACGCGCACAGAAGAACATGAAATCATGGTTCTCAGCATTCAGAACAGCCTTGATACCAGCCAACGAAGGCACACGAATCGGGCCAGGGGGCAGACCTTGATATTTATACGTATTGTAAGGAGAATCTATTTCGAGATGCTTTTTGAGTACTCGTTTTAAAGAAAAATCTCCCACGGCAAAAACGACCGTTGGGTCAGCACCTAGTGGTTCACGGCGTTTGAGGCGATTCAAGTAAACCCCTGCTACCTTTGCTTTTTCGTCGTTATGAATAGTTTCGGCATCAACGATAGAAGCCAAAATACTTACCTCTACGGGGGATAACCCCAAAGAATCCGCTTTTTGTTTACGCTGGTCGGTCCAAAAACGATCATATTCCTGTTTCATCCGATCCAAAACACCCGCTGCATTTGTTGTCCAATACATCTGATAAGTATTGGGTAAAAACATACAGCGAAAGGTCTCTAGGGTAAAACCGTACTTTTGTGCAACCTCTTTGTCATTAAGGAGTTTGAGCAACTGCGCGGAATCGGCACTTAGGCTTTTTGTGATTCGTCCTGCCAGTTCGAGCTTGAGGCGGACGTTGTTGAAGGTCACCTTAACTTCGCGCTGATCCCCTGCCCGCAACATACGGACGGCCTCAAGATTACTCATGTTTTGCTCAAAGGTGTAGATACCGGACTTTGGCGTGTCGTACTCCAAAAAGCGAGCGACAAACCGAAAGGACATCGGATCTGACAAAATCTGTTCTCTTTGTAAGTCATTTACCAGCTTATCGTACGCCATTCCTTTAGGAATTAGAAACGACACGGCAACATCCCGTCCAACTTGAATGTTAGCCGAGTTAAAAATCTGATAGAAATAAACGACAAACACGATAATAAGCGTACCAATACCTGCAAAACTTGCGTAGAACAGCTTAGCACGAAAAAAAAGCGGCGGACGGGTACTTTGACTCATTAGTCTTGGGTGTTGGATTTAGGCAATAACTGTTTGCGCTTTAAGATCGTTTCGAGGAACTTTATTTCGTGCTCAGACTTGAAAATCGAAAAGGGCAAATAGATAAACTGTACCCTAGAGAGCCGTAGCAAGAAATGGTCTTTCTTTTTTTGTGCCGACTGGATTTTATCCCACTGCACAGGCATCCCACGCTTTGCGTCGAGTTTAATCAGGATTTGTCGGCTAGTAATCTCGTAAGCGAAGCGTTCAAACAAGATTTTGGTATTTTCGTGTTGTGTTACGGCGGCAAACTGTGCCAACCAGAAGAGGCAATACAGCAGCACCAGCGTAATGGTAACGCCAATCGCCCAGCCCCAAAAGCCAAAAGCTGCCAAAATCCCAAAGATAGGAATAGGAATCAGCCAGGCCCACCACCACTCACGGGCGACGTTCATAAAGGCGGTTTTGATATAAGTATTTGAGGAAAGTTGGTATTTTTTAGTTTTAATGACCATTAAAGAAGTAGCATAGTACGTCGCAAAACTACGAAAGAAATCTCTAGGAAACACGGGTATGCCGCGCTGTTGTTGATGAGGAAGGGAGAGGGAAGAAGAAAGCACCCATAACTTCATCATTTATTCATCTAGTCCGACGAACTTCTTAAAAAGTCAGGGTGTTTCACCCGAAAACTAGCGCATAATCCATGAAACGCCTTTTATTTGTTGCTTTCCTACTTTTATCTTCTTTTATACCCCAGCAGACAGAGGAAGAACTTATCCAAGAAATTTATACCACTGCCCAAGCTTGTATCAGTGAATTACCCGAAGGCGCGATGTCCTACGAGGTAAGTGCCTGCTACGATAGTGCCTTTGAACAAGTCATGGAGAATGCTTCGGAAGAGGTAAAGGAAACCTACGCCGACAAAGCCAAACGCAAAAGACTCATCCTGAAAGCCATGATGTTAGAGAAGTAACACATATTACGCATATTTTAATTTCAAGTTCGTTTTTCTTAAAAAGGATAAACTATTCCATGACTAGCCTTGGAGAGGCGCACCGTTGGTAAATCATCAACAATAATTTATAGAGTCCCATAGGGACGCTCCGCTGGAGCTGGTGAGCTTACCGTATTATTTTCTACCAACGGGACGCAACGCTGTTGCTTTTTGCGTAACGTGAGTTATTTAGGGTTTTTTGTAGTCTTTCCATCAAGCTTACTGAAAGACAAAGCCATTTGGGCCGCGTCCTCCCG
>CAZNAK010000079.1:0-850 GCA_964570645.1 uncultured Cytophagales bacterium
TGGAGACTGAGGTGCTCAAGAACTTTACGCTGTTTTTTCAAAATCGTTACTATATCAAAACTCGCGCAAGCACCTACCGCAGTTAATAACAATTCCATTGGACGCATTCCCGAGTCACCAACATCAAGCTGGACTGTATTTCTGCTGCTATTTTCTCCCTCAAAGTGAAGGTGATCATTCAACTGCGTGAGTTTTACTTGCATAGAAGCATAACGACCATTCGATACAATAGTTTTGGATAAAAATCGTAGCGCACTCATTTTTTGGGTGCTTTCGCTGGATTTAATAAGTAAAAATATTATATTTACCTAAATATTAACTATTCACTAACTAAAGATAACACACATGACTACCAAAAAAAACCCAAATTGCCCGCGTTGTGACTCAGAAAGCGTCATTAAGAGCGGTTTTATCAATAAACGCCAACGATTCTGCTGCAAATCTTGTAGCTACTTCTTTACTGTTCTGAAAAAAGGAAAACGCATAGATGATTATTTTGTAGTAAAGGCACTTCAGTTATATTTGGAAGGACTAAGCTTCCGAGAAATCGAACGTGTCCTAGGAGTGAGCCACGTGTCGGTAAGCAACTGGGTAAAAGAATACAAAATCACGAGGCTTGATAACCGCCAATACCGACCTGACTATCAATTACTTAATCACTCGGAACTTATTAACTACATGCAAGAACAAGAAAATCTTGAGCAATCTGGGTTAATGGTAACACCCATCCAGAACCGATATATGGTCATTCGCTGGAAGCGCCTCAAAGCTTAACTATACTGTCTTTGCAAGCCAAAACATATTTTTTTGTAGCGTACTAACATTTTATTTACTTGTTGCCTAATTAAAG
>CAZNAK010000079.1:860-1643 GCA_964570645.1 uncultured Cytophagales bacterium
TTGTTCTTGGTCGCTATGAGCGTTCATGCACAAGAGAAAAAAGAGGATCGGTCTTACAGGCCGCTAACGCTAAAACTTGACGAGGAAGGGAATAAATATATTCGGTTCATCGTCTGGCATCAGCAATGGTTGCAAACAGGTAACCTCGCTGCTGAAGACACTAAATTGCAACTCAATACGCTTGCTAGACGCTCTCGTTTACTGGCATTTGCTCAGATTTCGCCGCGCTTCCTAATTTTGACGCATATCGGAACAAACAACCTTTCGGCAAATAACATGAGCGCACTAGGAAATAACAACGGCGATCTAAACGCTCCCCAATTCTTCTTGCATGACGCTTGGGGAGAATTTAAGGTTACGCCAGGCGACAGCAAAGCACTTTATCTTGGTGCGGGTTTACACTACTGGAAAGGGCTAACGCGACTTTCAAATCAAAGTACACTTAACATGATGACCATGGACGCTCCCCGTCCGTTTGTCAATTGGCACTCACTCGGCGTAACGGATCAGTTTGCACGGCACATGGGCATTTATGCGAAAGGGACTATCGGAAAATTTGAATACCGCATGGCTTTCAATAATCCGATGAACCCTGCTAACAGTTTGGGCGGTGGCGCAAGTCTTGGTAATAATGCAGGAATCGCAGGAACAACAGCAAGTGACATCACTTACGACGGACGGAACCGCGCTAACGAAGATGGAGATCCCGTAGGAAACTTCATTCATGAGGCCTATTTCCAGTATTCTCTTATGGATGGCGAGTCAGATAAATTACCGTACAAA
>CAZNAK010000079.1:1653-8724 GCA_964570645.1 uncultured Cytophagales bacterium
CAAGAAAAAAATCTTCAACATTGGAGCGGGTTACTTCTTGCACCCAAGTGGCGCGTATGATAACGCTGCCAACGGGCACGTAGATGTATCACACGTTGCCGTTGATGCTTTCTTGGATATGCCACTCGGCGACTCGGACTGTTTGAACGCCTATGCGTCCTTCATGAACTTCAACTATGGTGAGAACTACGTAAGTCGTTGGGCGGGCACAGGAACGGTATTTTATGGTCATGTAGGCTACAAAATTCCGGGGACTAAAATCATGCCTTATGTCTCTACTCAGTTTGCTAACTACGATGCTTATGACGAAACCGTAAGTGAGCTTAACTTCGGAGTGAATTACTTTGTCAATGGGCACAACGCAAAGCTAACGCTTGAATATCATCAGATCACAAACGATATTCGTGAAGGTGCAATCACTGATTTCCAAGATAATAACACATTAGGACAGATTCGTATGCAAATGCATATCTTCTTATAAAATAAATTTTTCAAACTTAAATTAAATTTTACTTATGGCTAAGGATAAGTCTATGCAGGCGTACTGGAAGAAGAATATTTCCTACGTGCTGATCTTACTCAGTATTTGGTTCGCGGTCTCTTATGGGGCGGGTATCTTCTTCGTAGATGCACTCAATGAGATTCACATTGGCGGGGCTAAGCTCGGCTTTTGGTTCGCACAACAAGGTTCCATCTACGTTTTTGTCATTATCATCTTCGTTTATGTACGCCTGATGAACAAACTCGATAAAGAGTTCGACGTGGACGAAAAATAAATTTCAATCTTCAAACACTAATTACAAAGAAATTATCATGGATGTACAAATGTGGACGATAATTATTGTCGTCGCAACCTTCGCACTTTACATCGGCATCGCCATTTGGGCGCGTGCGGGTTCAACAAAAGAATTTTATGTCGCAGGCGGTGGCGTTTCACCCCTTGCAAACGGTATGGCAACCGCAGCCGACTGGATGTCTGCGGCTTCGTTTATCTCCATGGCAGGCTTAATCTCCTTTATGGGCTACGACGGGGCTGTCTTTTTGATGGGCTGGACAGGCGGTTACGTGTTACTTGCCTTGTTACTTGCCCCTTATCTCAGGAAATTCGGGAAATTTACTGTACCTGACTTCATTGGAGATCGTTACTACTCAAACGTAGGACGCACGATCGCCGTTGTTTGCGCTATCGTAGTTTCATTTACCTACGTGGCAGGGCAGATGCGTGGAGTAGGAGTAGTATTCTCACGTTTCTTAGAGGTTCCTGTAAATACGGGCGTTATTATCGGTATGTGTATTGTATTCTTCTACGCTGTTTTGGGGGGAATGAAGGGAATTACGTACACACAAGTAGCGCAGTACTGTGTACTAATCTTTGCTTTTATGGTTCCTGCTTTCTTCATTTCCTTGAAAATGACAGGAAACTTCGTACCTCAACTAGGATTTCTGGGTGATGCTGTCGAAACAGACATGGCCTTATTAGACAAGCTTGATGGACTCCACAAGGATCTCGGCTTTGCAGAATATACCTCGGGCACAAAGTCTCTGATTGACGTATTCTGTATTACCATGGCCCTGATGGTCGGAACGGCAGGGCTTCCGCACGTAATTGTTCGCTTCTTTACCGTACCAAGAGTAAAAGATGCGCGTATCTCAGCGGGCTACGCTTTAGTATTTATCGCTATTCTTTACACTACCGCTCCTGCAATCGCTGTCTTTGCGCGTGTTAACCTGATTGAAACCGTAAGCGAAGCGGAATATAACAGTTTTGATTCAGAACACTGGTTCAAGAAATGGGAAGAAACTGGCTTATTGATCTGGGTCGATAAAGATAAAGATGGTAAAATTACTTACGCCAAAGGAAGTGCCTTTGAAGGAAAGCCTGCTTTGATAAAAGAAGAAGACGGCTTAGCCTTGAAACGCGGTGGTAATGGCGAGGTACAAGTTTCTAATAAACCTACTGATAATCCCAATGAGCTTTACATTGATCGCGATATCATGGTACTAGCTAACCCAGAGATTGCGCAACTTCCCGTATGGGTAATTGCCCTACTGGCTGCTGGTGGTTTAGCTGCGGCTCTTTCTACGGCGGCAGGTCTCCTACTTGTCATTTCTATGGCAGTCTCTAGGGATTTAATGCGTATGCAGATCAAACCTAACATGAGCGAAAGCGAAGAAATGTGGTGGGCACGTGGTGGTGCCTTGTTCGCTGTTCTTGTGGCAGGTTATTTTGGCATTAACCCTCCAGGCTTTGTAGCAGCTACCGTAGCACTTGCTTTTGGTTTGGCGGCGGCTTCATTCTTCCCTGCCATTATCTTGGGTATCTTTGATAAGCGCATGAACCGTGAAGGTGCACTTGCAGGTATGGTGATTGGTATCACGATCATGTTCTACTATATGCTTGCCTACAAACTTCAAGTATTTGGCGCAGAGGGCTATGGAAAAGAAGATTGGTGGTTCGATGTTTCGCCAGAAGGCTTCGGTACAATCGCGATGATAATTAACCTTATTGTTTCGTTTGTGATCTCTCGCGTTACGCCAGCTCCTCCACAAGAGGTTCAGAACATTGTAGAGAACATTCGTTTCCCTCGTGGTGCGGGTGAAGCGCACACGCACTAATAAAAAAATCCTCCAGCAGCTTTGAGGCTTCTGGAGGATTTTTTTAACTTCTACCCTTTCATCTTCTCGGCGTATAAGCGATAAAATTCCGCCACCGTACGAATACCCTTTAGGATAATCGAAACGCTCATATGCTCGTTAGGCGAGTGAATGCTGTTGGAATCTAAACCAAACCCCATCAAAATCGCATCCGTTCCTAGTGTCTTCTTAAAGAATCCGACAATCGGAATACTTCCTCCACCACGTACAGGTAGTGGACGCACGCCAAACCCAGCTTCGTAGGCTTCTGCTGCCGCCTGATAAGCTACCGAGTCAATCGGTGTAACGGCAGGTTCGCCTCCATGATGTGGAGTAACCTTGACGGTCACCCCTTTGGGAGCAATGCTTTCAAAGTGCTTCGCAAACATTTCCGTGACCTCGTCCGAAGACTGATCGGGCACAAGGCGCATCGAGATTTTGGCGTAGGCTTTTGAGGCAATCACCGTTTTTGCGCCTTCGCCTGTATAACCGCCCCAAATGCCATTCACGTCTAGTGTCGGGCGGACGGTCACGCGGGCAAGTGCTGCAAAGCCTTTCTCACCATAAGTATCGGCTACGTGAAGGCTGTCTTTGTAGGTCTCTTCCGTGATCGGAATCGCTTCCATTGCCGCCATTTCTTCGGGCGTAGCCTCGGCAACACGATCATAAAAACCCGGTATGGTCACCCGTCCGTTTTCGTCATGAAGCTTGGCAACCATCTCACAAAGCGCATTGATTGGGTTTTTGACCGCCCCACCATACAAGCCCGAGTGTAGGTCGCGTTTTGGGCCCGTAACCTCAATCTCTACATAAGAAAGCCCGCGTAAACCAGTCGTGATGCTTGGGATTTCCTCACTAATCATCGTTGTATCGGAAAGAATAACGGTATCGCAAGCGAGCTTTTCGGGATTTTGCTCCAAAAAGATCGGTAAGTTATCCGACCCGACTTCCTCCTCGCCTTCTACGATAAACTTTACGTTGCAGGGTAAGCCGCCGTTCTCTTGCAGGACTTCCATGGCCTTAAACTGTCCCCAAAACTGTCCTTTGTTATCATCCGCACCGCGTGCATAAAGGTTCCCGTCACGAACCTCAGGCTCAAAAGCGGGGGATTTCCAAAGCTCTAACGGTTCAGGTGGCTGTACGTCGTAGTGACCATAAACCAAAACCGTAGGAAGGCTTGGGTCAACGATTTTTTGGGCAAAAACAATCGGAAATCCTGCTGTTTGGCAGAGTTCAGCTTCAAAGCCTAGCTTGTCGAAAGCATCGACCAAAAAATCAGCCGTATCCAATACGTCTTGTTTGTGTTCACTTTTAGCACTAATGGAAGGACGACGAATGTAGTCTTTAAGTTCTTCGATAAAACGATCCGCGTTAGCGTCAATGTAATCTTGCATTCTTGAAATATTTTTTTTCAAAGGTAAGAATATAAAGACTCGGAATAAAGTTTAGAATTACTCCGACAGATAATGGAAAATGTTCAAAGCAAGCTGTGCGTTTTGAGGGGCTTCGGGACTATTTAGCCCTACTCTGATACGGTTATTTAAGATTTGTGCCGTTATCATGGCAGCCTCACCCAAAACAACAACTTTTCCTTTCCCAAAAGAAAAGTTTGCTCCCTAAAACCAATCCTTTGCCGTGATCGCTGGAGTTTGAGCCTTAAACTGCCAAGCTGTATCGGGAATGCCGACCCCGCAATTCAGGCAGGAGCCCTCGTCATGGAATTAAAAGAATGGTATGGTTCGGCGGCACTTATTCCACTCAACGAAGTCCATAAGACACTGATGAAAGAAAAATTCTAACGCCTCTTTTTGACTCCCTTAAGATTTTTTGCATAACGCTGGACGTATCTTTGCGTTTAAAGAAAAGACAAAATCAAAAAAAACACCATGCGACAACTTTTCGCGCTATTACTTCTAGCACTAAGCACAATTACGCTGGCACAGGACGGCTACCGAATTGAAGTAGAAATCCCAGATTATCAGGAAGATACACTGCTCCTTGCTTATCACTTCGGAAAAACCCAATACGTTATAGACACAGTAGGGCGAACGGACGATAAATTCGTTTTTAAAGGTGATGAAGAGCTTAAAGGAGGAATTTACATGATCGTTATGGAGAATCGTAATTTCTTCGAGATACTGCTTTCAGAGGGGGAAGAACGGTTTTCAGTTAATGCAAAGGCTTCAAACTTTGTAAAAACGGCCAAATTTGAAGGATCAGACGAAAATACCTTATTTTATACCTATCTCAACTACCTTAGCAAGCAACGTCAGGAGGCCAATGCTTCTGATCAAGTCCTAAAGGACGAAAATGCTTCTGAAGAAGATAAAGAAAAAGCACGTGAAAAACTCAAAACACAAGGAGACCGCGTAAAAGCTTACCAAGAGAAGCTGGTCGCCGAAAACCCGGGGTCACTTCCCGCAAGGGTCATTCGCGCAAGCTGGCAGGTAGAAGTTCCAGAATACGAGAACGAAGTGGACTCCATACGCAAAGTCAAGCAGCTTGAGTTTTATCAAGAGCACTATTTTGATAATATTGACTTTTCGGACGGCAGGCTTGTACGCACACCTATGCTTGAACCAAAGCTCCGTCAGTATTTCAAACAGCTTATCGTTCCCATTCCCGACTCGGTGACCAAAGCGATTGAATTTGTGATGGGAAAGGTCATTGAGGGCAAGGACAAGGAAATGTACAAGTTTGTCGTCTCCCTGCTACTCAACAAGTATGCCTCTGAGGATAAAACGATGTTTGGCGAAGATATTTACGCGCATATCGCACTCAATTATTACGATGACCCCGAAATGGTGGACTGGATGAAAGAAAAAGACCGTGAAAAAATCATCTTTCAGGCTCAGCGTATCATGCCACTCCGTATCGGACAAAAAGCTCCTGATCTTGCGCTCAAAACCCTAGACGGAGAAGCCGTTACCCTCCATGGCGTAGATGCCAAATACACCATTATTTACTTCTGGGATCCTGATTGTGGTATCTGTAAAAAGGCAAGTAAAGTATTGACCAGTGTTTATGATCGCTTTAAGCAGCACGACGTAGAAATCTTCGGTATTTGTAATAAAACCTACGAGGAACTCGAAAAATGCGGGCAAAGCGTGCGCGAAAAAGGTATGACATGGATCAATACGGCAGATCCCTACGGGCAGGGGAAAGCACACGCCAAGTACGCCATTCAGTCTAACCCGATCTTGTATATTTTGGATGAAGATAAGGTGATTCGCTATAAAAAAATCGGCGCAAAGCAAATTGATGAGGTATTAAGTCGTGAGTTAGGACTTGAGCTGGCTGCTCCTGTCTCGGAGGCGGGCCAAGAAGAGGATACTGACGAGCATGAGTAGGTAAAACGATGGAATACACTCAACTACCCCGACCTATAAACGAAAGAACAGAAGATAAGTCGCTTTTTGATCGCATCTCTGTCTGTCCTTTATTGGAAGAAAAAAGAGTGCATCATCTGACTAATGTTCACATGACGCACTCGGGGGTAGTCATGAAGAATTTACAGGTGTTACCTGCTTCCTTTCACAGCGAAAAAGAGTTTATCGCAAAAGAAGCCTTTAAAGTGGCCTGGTATAACCTACTGACCAAGCCACGGAAAAAGATAAATCAACCCGCTGTATTGGGGCATACCTTATGGATTCCTGGCTATTTCCCATGGATTCATAATACCCTTCCTCGCCTGTTTAGCATAAAAGAAGAACTCAATGAGCGTGTTTTGCTACTGCCTGAAAGTTGCCGCCGTTACGAGAGTTCGCTTAAGCCTTTTTCATTTAAGGCGATACAATATCTTCCCAAAAGTCATCGCTACAAGGTCAAATCACTACTTTTGCCTGATGCCACGGGAAGCGGGGGGTGGCTTGGGGGTAATCTCCTTGGTGGCTTACGCAAACGCTACCAAGATTATCTAAACCGCAACGTTCCTGACCAAAAGGAGTATGCTAAACGGATTTTTATCTCGCGAGACGACGCACGAGTAAGGCGGATAAAAAACACAGACGCGCTGACCAACCTACTGGATTCCATGAATATACAGCTTGTTTCCCTTTCCAAAATGCCGTTTTGGGAGCAAGTGGCTACTTTTTATCATGCTGAGCTTATCGTCGGAACGCACGGGGCAGGACTCTCTAATTTGCTTTTTGCGCAGCAGCATGCAAGGGTGCTCGAACTTTTTCCGACAGAAGCCGTGCAAGCATTTAGACATTCTTACTACGAAATTACTAGCCTGCTGGGACTTACTTACGCCTATCAGTTCTGTCCAAGCCACGGCGAAGACCCAAATATTTATAACCGAGACCTTAGCGTGGGTTTACCTACACTCGAAAAAAACATAAGGCTTTTACTGGGGTTATCCTAGCATGAAACTCGAAATTCGTACTAAGGTGAATGGTGCGCCCGAAGCCGTGATGGCAGGCTTTACGCGCGACC
>CAZNAK010000080.1:0-8653 GCA_964570645.1 uncultured Cytophagales bacterium
GCCGACTACCGTCACCGCCATATTCGACGCAGCGACCGGGATTTTATTATCTCTACACCAGACTACTCTTGGGGAAAAGAAGTATCTAACTTTAGCTTTCTTTTTTTGCTACAAATCTTTTTCGCGTTACCTACTTTACTGCTCTATCGACTGACGAGTCAGAAGTCATTTTTTGCCTTTCGGTTCTCGACCAAAATTCAGTTATACCTTAATGCAGCCTTCTTTTTGCCTTTGTTGATTGTGGGTGTTTTAATCGTAGGCTTACTCAATAGTGAGAGTCGCCGTGAAATTGAGCAAACGTATAGGGAAAAGTCCGAAATAGCGTCCCGAAATCTAGCTGAGGTACTGAAAGACTTCAAAACACAACGTGATACGCTACCAGATGCACGCGTTTTTATCACCCCCTTAGCCGAGCAGCTTGCCGAAGTCTCGCGGCTGACAGGAACCGAAATCCATCTTTTTGATACCAAAGGTGAGCTGATTGTCTCGAACCAGCCCGCCCTTTACGACAGTTATTTACTCGCCCCTCGCGTTAATCCAGAAGCCTTGGCCACACTTGTCTATCGGCAGCAAAACTTTTTGATTACCGACGAGGCTATCGGAAGGCTGAACTATAACGCCGTTTATGTGGATGTTGAAGCAGCCGAAAGCGGTGAGCCTCTAGCAATTTTGGGTATGCCATTTTTTGAATCTGGCGTTCGGACTGAACAGCAAATCATTGATATTCTGACGATCATTCTCAATGTTTTTACCCTGATTTTTATTCTACTCTTGGGTTTTTCCTATGTGGTTTCTAACCGCCTGACCCAGCCACTGGAGCTAATTCGTGAAAAGATGCAGCAGGTTTCCTTGCGCGAGAAAAACCAACCCCTGACTTACCAAGCAGATGATGAAATTGGTGCGCTCATCAAGGAATATAACAAGATGATCTTCAAGCTTGAGGAGAGTAAACAGGCACTTGCCCGTACGGAAAAAGAGTCGGCATGGCGCGAAATGGCAAAGCAGGTCGCTCACGAAATCAAAAATCCGCTTACGCCCATGAAGCTTACTTTGCAACACCTGCAACGCTCTATGCAGCAAGAAAACGGCTCCGCAGAAGCTCCCATAAAGACGCTCCTGACACAAATTGACACCTTGAGTGATATTGCCAACTCGTTTTCGGTGTTTGCCAAGATGCCAATTCCTAAAGAGGAGGTTTTTGAGCTTAGTCAGGTCGTGAAGCAGACGGTTGCTTTGTACGAAAACCACGATCGTGCGCTTGTCAAGGCTGAAATTAGTTACCCAAAATTTTGGGTACGCGCCGACCCTCAGCTCATTGGACGTATTCTGACCAATCTGATTCTTAATGGCATACAGGCCGTTCCTGAGCAGGAAATTGCACGCATTGAAGTGCGTCTGCTACTTTCTGAGTCTAAGACAGCTCTTCTTTCCGTTCACGATAACGGCTGCGGCATTCCTGAGGAAAACTATCATAAAATTTTTATTCCGAGTTTTACAACTAAATCTTCGGGTTCAGGAATCGGTTTGGCAGTAGCCAAGAAAGGAATTGAACACGCAGGGGGACATATCTGGCTCGAATCTGAGATGGATCGTGGAACAACCTTTTTTGTAGAGTTACCCTTGATTTAGTATCTGTTTACAGTCTTATGCACCTTCACAACACCAATTCCAATTCCGAACTTCTCACACAAGAACGTCACGACCCGATCATGGGAGTAGTACTTTCTCTAAAAGAATAACCATTCCCAACATCTTCTATATTACCTTGAGGGCTATTCCGCGTAACTTAAACAGTAAAGTTCGTCCCCAATTCCCTATTTTTGTGGAATGAAAAAAGATTTTATTTTCGGGATTCATCCTATTTTAGAAGCCTTGGAGGCGGGCAAAGAGCTAGATAAAATTCTTATCCAGCGTAACTTTGTCACGCACGCGATGCTTAAACGCTTGCACGAAAAAGCCCAAAAGCTCGGTATAAGTGTACAAAAAGTCCCTACTGAACGTCTTAACCGCGTTACGCGCAAAAACCATCAGGGCGTGATTGCTTTTTTGTCTGCGATAGATTTTGCATCTTTGGATCATGTCATTACGCAATGCTACGAGCGCGGGAAAACACCTCTCATTCTACTTTTGGACAATATCACCGATGTTCGAAACTTCGGCGCGATCGTACGTACGGCGGAGTGTGCAGGGGTAGATGCGGTTGTTATTCCTCACAAAAATGCGGCCCGAGTAGGAGAGGATGCCGTGAAGACCTCCGCAGGTGCTTTGCACCTAATGCCAATCGTTCGTAGCGAAAAATTGCAAAATGCGGCGGAATTTTTGCAACTTTCAGGATTACAGCTTGTAGCTTGTACTGAAAAGACAGATTACGACCTCTTTGCCAATCAGCCCGACCTGACGCAACCCACAGCTATCGTGATGGGAAGTGAAGAGAAAGGGATTTCTTCGACATTACTTGAGCAGGCGGACGTAAAAGTGCGTATCCCCCTGAGCGGAAAAATTAATTCGTTAAACGTTTCGGTGGCCGCAGCGATTATGTTATTCGAGGCAGTGCGACAACGCAAAAAAGCCCATTCAAACTGAACAGGCTTTTTCCACTTCTTCACGATACTTTTTTTGACTTGATACAAATTAACTAAATCAAAACGTAAGCTATGTATGTACTTATTAGGTACGTGTTCTTTTTTGTAGGGATTTCCCTTGTTGCCTGCACTCCTAAAACGCTCACTTTTCAGTCACAAGATGACAACTTTGGCAACATGAAGAGCACGGAGTTTCTTGATCTAATAGACAGCCAAACGCCCGCACCAAACTTTGATCAGACACCTTACCGCCTACCCGAAAATGAGACGTTTGTTTTTCAGGGGCACATCGTGGAAGGAGAGCAAATTCGTGTGGTCATTGAAAAAGAAGGCATCGCGTACACGGGATATTACACTGCACCAAGTCGTGAGGATACCGTTTTTTTGGCAGGCGGACCGCAAGACCCCACAAAATGGAACTCAAAAATTGAACTCTACGAGCTTGAATCCGACACTTCCGCTCAGAGTAATAGCTTTATCACGGATGCCTTGGATAAGTATCGGTCCGTATATTTTGAGTTGGGAGGAACTTACGGTAAGGCAGGACGTAAAAGTGAGGAAGGGACACAGTTTGTGCTCTACCGTGAGAACTTCTCGCTTTCCACCTACCAATTACTTGAGCCGATTGAGGGCTATTCGCCTAAAGCAATACTGAAAGCACTTAAAGCCAGCAAAGACGCAAATGATCTCCGCGAAAAGCTCTTCAATTATAATCTCATTCTTAGCCGTAGTGACCTGATTATCCTTGAGGTAAATCGAGAGCAATTTACTACCTTCCAGCCCAATGAAGAGTTTGAGGTGAACGTAACGTATAAAAACCTTTTCGGTGATAGCGATAAAGAAGCCGTTATCATTACAAGCTACGCAGATCAGCTATTTTTTTATAGTTTTTTTTATAGAGAAAGTGGTATCTGGAAACAGGTTCCTAGTCTGGTACGGATAAGCAAAGAATCGTTCCGAAATGAGCCTTGCCTCGAGCTTCCTGAATACCCCAAAAATACCTTTTGGCTTCCTAAGTGGGAAATGTTCAGAGGATATGAGATATTGACAGGGCACACCATAGGTGGGTATTGTGGAACTGGAATCGATCGTGGTTCAGAAGTGTTTTATTATATCTGGCAGGTTGATAAAGGTACTGCCCGATTATTATTTTCGGCACGCGAGTTCTCGTATCAATACAGTTCGCCATCGCCTGCCCCTATCGGGAATGTGGTCAAGCGCGAGTTCTTGCTTGGAAAGCGTCTGTTGATTACCGACTTGATTCAAAGCCCTGTCCAGGATGAAAAAGGGGAGTTTAAACGCTTAGAAACTACGAAAATCTTCAAAACGGAGCTTGCCTTGTCGCGTTAACGCAGGTTAATCCTAATAATTTTACGCTGTATTTTCGCATAATTTCCAAACTTGCATACGGTTTTTATCCCCTTACTGCCTATCAATCAGGTAGAAAAGGGAGAAAGTATCGTATTTTGGTAGGTAGTTAAAGATTAAAAAAGTTAGTTATGATGTTCCGTCTTTGTTTTTTAGTTGTCTTTGTTGGGTTTGTATTGACCGGAAACGCACAGGTAGTTGATAAGATCGTTGCCAAGGTGGATGATTACATTGTTTTGAAATCAGATATTGAGGGTACGTACCAGAGCTACGTGGCACAAGATCAACGAATGCCTCCAGATGCCCGTTGCGGCATCATGCAGCAGCTTTTAATCGAGAAAGTTATGTTGGCTCAGGCAGAAATTGACTCCGTAATTGTGGACCCTATACGCGTAGAAGGCGAGTTGGAACGCCGCATGGGGTATTTTATCTCTCAGTACGGCAGCCAGGAGGAGATGGAACGTGTGCTTAAAAAGTCCGTTGAAGAACTCAAGGACGAACTCCGCGATCAAGTACGTGAGCAGCTTACCGTCCAGAGAATGCGTGAGGAAATCACGATGGCAGCAGAGGTCACACCAGCACAGGTAAAGCGGTTTTACGAAAATATTCCCCAGGACAGTTTGCCCCTTTTTCCAGCAACCTATGAAGTTGCCCAACTGGTCAAGTATCCTGAGGTCAATGCAAAAGAAAAGGATAAGATTCGTCTCAAATTGATTGAGATTCGTCAAGAAATCGTTGATAGTAAGTCAGATTTTGCAATAATGGCAAAAAAGTATTCCGAAGACGTAGGATCAGCAGCAAACGGGGGGTGCTATGACTTTGTGGAGCGTGGACAATTTGTTCCGGAGTACGAGGCAACCGCGTTTAAGCTTGAGCCTGGAGAAATCTCGATGCCCGTAGAGTCAGAGTTTGGTTTCCATATCATCAAGCTCATTGAACGACGGGGGAATCGCTTCAAATCTTGTCATATTCTGATGAAGCCCAAGCCTACGGAATCAGATTTTGAAAAAACGGAACATTTATTGGATAGTTTACGTCTATTGGTTGTAGAGGAGAAAGTGGACTTTGCCAGACTGGCACAAAAGCTATCCGATGATCGAAACACCCGTTCTAGCGGTGGCTCTATCACCAACCCACAGACGGGGAGTAGCAAGGTAGCGATTGATGACCTTGATTATGCCACCTTTGAGACAATCGATGAGCTAGAGGTAGGTCAAGTCAGTAAACCTATTCGGTATCGGACGGCGGACGAGCGTGACGCGGTTCGGATCGTGTATTACAAGCAAAAAACACCACCACACCTTGCAGACTTTGAACAAGATTATGAGCGACTCTACAACATAGCGTTACAAAACGAGAAGAACCGCCGCCTTGCCGAGTGGTTCGATCGTACAATAACAGATATTTACTTTTACCTTGACGACGAATACAATGAATGCGGATTACTAGACGGTTTATAATTTACGGTGTTCTTTTTCTAAGTGTAATGAACGAAGCCGTAAAGGCGCAAAACCTATCCTTACCTTTTTTTTGGGCCTCAGACTGGGACGATGAGCTTACGCCTACATCGAGCGATACCACAGATGCAGGTTCGGCTACCGTCGAACGCTATCGGCATGCCGTAGAGTACTTCTACACACAAGATACAGCTACTAACGAAGCTCAATTAATGATGCGCGAGTTGGTGAGTAAGTCTATTCGGCTTCATACCCAACAAGGTGTATCGGCTTACAGTCAGGTGAGTGTCCCTTTGCAGGGGAAGCTTATCCATTGGCAGGCGTTGACACGGTTACCCGATGGTACCTATCGCCATTTTTCCGAAAATGAAGGTTATAAAACCGTTCAGGGACAAGAAGGAGGACGCGAGCTTCTGTTCGCTTTTGAAAACGTGCAAGTCGGGGGAAGCATTGAGCTGACATACATCATGGAACGGGAGGCCAGCTTCTCGGGCATCATCGACTTACAAACAGATATTCCAATTCAAAGTGCTTCTTTTAAGTTTGTATATCCCAATTATATTGATTTGGATATCATGCCCAAAAACTGTCCACCCGTACAGTCTAGGCGTGACGAAAAATTATATAAGGGAAAAGTGGTTCATCAATTACACCTTCGTCATATTTTACCGCTCGCCTCTGGCAACTCCTTAGGTAGGGCTTCCCAAAAGCGTCTATATTATCGGATTGCTAGTAATGAACGCGATAGACGCACCGTCTTAACGTGGCAGGACATTGGTAGTCGGTATGCCGAAATTATTTATCCTCCACTAGACTTCGAATTACGAAAGGTTATTAAGGCTGAAATTAGGGACGCTCTTGCTGGTATTCCGTTGGATGCAGAGGAATCGCTCAAAACGAAAGCGTTAATTATGCATGTTCAGGATCGGTATCAACTTGTTGAGATGGGCGGAAATGAGTGTCTTAGTGATTTATCACAAATTTTGAAAACCCGTACGGTCAACTGGGTCGGACTCTTACGCCTTTATGCAACCCTCTTTCTGCATGCTGAGATTAAACACCAACCCGTACTGACCTCAGATAAGTATCGGGTGCTCATGGATGCAGGGTATCCCAGTTGGGACTTTATTCAGCGCATCTTGTTTTACTTTCCTCTTCAAGGACGTTACTTTTCACCGCTACAACCCGAGTATGGTTTTGGCATCATTCCCCCCGAGACGGCCGACAACAAGGCCTTATTCCTAAACCCGACGAGTACATACGCTCTTTTTTGGACAAATATTGATGTCATTGAGGCAAAGCATCAGCCCCGAACTAGTACTGAGGCAACCTACCATTTACGCCTTGACGTGGAGCGACAGTACGTTGAACTGCGAGCAAAGCGGGAGCTACAAGGTTATAAGGTCGTTTATCCTGACCGAGATGCCGTATTTACGCGTACAGAGGAAGCTGGAACCGCAGAGGATCGACTTCGCTTGTCGCTTACCGCTTTAGAGTACCAAGAAACCACTCCAGATACATGGAAAAAAGAGCAATCGGGCGTTTGGCATTCGTCGGGGCTGTTAGAGCGTGCAGGGGCGACTTTTCTGCTTCGGGTAGGTGAGTTGTTTCAGTTATCTGAACCTACGAGTCTGGCGGCAACTACGGTCAATCTGAGTTATCCCGAGTCTTTTCAAACCGTCATCGAACTTAAAATTCCAGAGGGTTACTTGATTCGCAACCTTGAAGATCTTCGGAGGCGTCTCGTTTATGAACGAAACGAGACAAATATGGGGCTTGAATGCCGTTATAGCCTAGAAGGTAATGTGGTTAAGATTTTTGTCAATGAGTTCTATGGTCAGTCACATTACGAGGGAAAAAACGTTCTACGTTTTCAACAGATACAAGAGCTTGTCAGCGAACTTCGACGAACGATTTTGATTTTAGATAAGTATTAGCCTTAAAGGTACTTGTTTAGCACATTAGTTACTCCACTCAAATAACTTGTTCCAAACAGGTTAGTATGCACAAGCAGCGGATAAAGGTTGTAGATATCAAAACGTTCTTTGTAGCCTTGCTCTAACGGGTGATTTGCCTCGTACGCAGAGTAAAAAATAGGGTCAAAACCTCCGAATAACTTCGTAAAAGCAAGTTCTGCTTCTCTGGCTCCGTAATAAACGGCTGGATCGAGTATGACAGGCGTAAAATTTTTGCCTACCAAAAAGTTCCCACTCCAGAGGTCGCCATGTAACAAAGAAGGTTTTTCCTTTGGAAGCAAACTCGGGAGTTTCTCATAAAATTGATCCATTTGCTTCAAAAACTCCTCTTTGACTAAACCGTTGTAAAGTGCCAGTCCGGCCTGAACGCGAAGGCGCTTTTCGATAAAAAACGTCACGCCGTCTTTTTGTGGTTCGTTGTTTTGCGGAAGCTGTCCGATAAAATTATTGTAAGGCAGCCCAAAGGCATCTCCGTAATTGCTGTGCATGTCGGCAAGCTGTTCACCGAGTCGTTCCCAGAAAACAGCGCGCGGATAACCGCCTTCAATGTATTCTAACAACAAAAAGCTCACGCCGTCCACCTCTCCGACACCCAAAACCTCTGGCGTTCGGATTGCTCCACTTGACTTTAGTAAAGCCAGTCCCTTTGCTTCAACTTCAAAGAAATCCGCAGATTTGGATTCGTTCCATTTCAGGAAAAAATCTCCTTCGGCGGTTCTTAGCTGAATTGCGTTATTGATACATCCTCCGCTGATAAACCGAATCCGTGAGACACGCAACTCCTGCCCCGTAGATTTAAAAAGAATGCGTTCAAAAAATTGAGTTTGCTGGATTGGATCAACCATAAGAAGAGTTTTGGTTACAAACGACTCTTCTTAGACGGTTGTTCATGGAAATGTAGGGTTTGCTATTTTGGATGAGTTTGTAAAAAAGTAGTAGCGGAATTGAAATGATTTTATTGGTTTGAACGAGCATCAGCATAGCGGTACTTGTGCCTACATTTTCCCCAGCGTTTACTGAGATACGAACACAACAAAAAACCCACACATTTCTGCGTGGGTTTTGTTTTTTATTCTTCTTCCGAAGCGGCTTCCGTCTGTTCTGGTCGATAGAACTTTTTCACTTCAGCTTTTAGGGCGTTCATCTCTTCACGGATGGCGGCGAGTGCGTCTGCATCACGGTCCGCTTTCTTCTTCTGGAAATGAGCCGACTGCTTTCCTTTTAGTTCGGATAGCTTGTGCTCAAGTTCCTTGAGTTTTTCTTTGTTCTC
>CAZNAK010000081.1:0-736 GCA_964570645.1 uncultured Cytophagales bacterium
GAGGTCTATGTGCTTTCTAAAGAAGAAGGCGGCCGTCACACTCCATTCTTCAAAGGTTATACACCTCAGTTCTTCCTCCGTACAACGGATGTAACTGGTAAAGTAGAGTTACCTGAGAACGTAGAAATGGTGATGCCAGGTGATAACGTGACCTTGACCGTAGAGCTTCAAAAGCCAGTGGCTATGGAAGTAGGACTTCGTTTCGCGATTCGTGAAGGTGGTCGTACCGTAGGAGCCGGTCAGGTAACTGAAGTTGTCGAGTAATTCTCACAGTTGAGTAACTTAAAAGCCATTCGTACTAAAGAGTGCGAATGGCTTTTTTTATCCTAAGTACAAAAGGATTTGCTAGCTTTAGTTTAATAGTACGTGAGCGTAGGTAAGATTTTCGTGTTGTAATCGTCTAAGGCCTGCTTTACGATGTCCAAGGCAATATCTCGACTTTGGAAGTCTTCTACACGAACTTCTTTGTTTTCGAGCTTTTTGTAATCTTCAAAAAAGTTCAAGGTTTCTTTGAGTAGGTGCTCTGGAAAGTCTTCGATCTTCTCTATGTGGTTGATACTAACGTCATCTTGGGCTACAGCGATGATTTTATCGTCTGCCTCACCGCCATCTAACATCCGCATAACTCCCACAACTTTTGCGTTCAGAATGCAAAGCGGGACCACATCAATCATTGAAATTACAAGTACATCTAAGGGGTCGCCATCATCACAGAATGTGCGGGGAATAAAACCGT
>CAZNAK010000081.1:746-8618 GCA_964570645.1 uncultured Cytophagales bacterium
TAGTTTGCTGGATAGTACATTGCCGAATAAAGTACACGATCAAGGCGCAAAAGACCTGTATCTTTATCAAGTTCGTACTTTGCGCGTGTTCCTTTCGGGATTTCGATGATGGATTGGACAACTTCGGGCGCGTTTTTGCCGACTGGTATGCGGTGCCAAGGGTTCATGTTATGGTCGTTTTGAGAATATTTAGTCATTTATTTGCCAAAATACACATTACATTTCATAAAACCTTAGCTCGTATTTCTATGTTAGCCAAAAAAGTATGCTTTAAACGCTTTTAATGATGTCTAAAATTCCCATTCTTGTCATTGATCAAATGCACGAATCGCTAGCTTCGCTTTTTGCAGGTACCGATTTCTTACTGACCTACCTGCCAAACATTAAAAAAGAGTCCGTTGCAGCGGAGCTGGAAAAGGGGTACGAGGGTTTAATTTTGAGAAGCAAAATACGGATTACCGAAGAGCTACTCGCCAAAACAGATCACAGCTTACGTTTTGTCGGCCGAGCAGGCGCAGGAGTAGATAATATTGAACTTCCAGCACTTCAAAAGCGGAATATTCATCTTATCCATGCGCCCGAGGGCAATCGTGATGCAGTTGCGGAGCATACGATAGGTATGTTACTTACCCTATTGAATCACATTCACCTCGCTGACCTTGAAGTCCGTCAGGGAATTTGGAAACGTGAAGCAAACCGTGGACTGGAGATTAAGGGCAAAACAATCGGCATTATTGGTTTTGGTAACACGGGACAGGCTGTTGCCAAACGTCTCCAAGGGTTTGATTGTCGGGTAATTGCCTATGATAAGCAGCCCCAAGAAAAGTCTCAAGAGTACGCACGTTTAGTCTCTCAAGAAACCCTTCAAGAAGAAGCCGATATCATCACGCTGCACATACCACTTGACGAGGGGAATTATCACTTTGTGGACGCTCGATTTCTGAATAATTGCAGAAAAAATATTTTTTTACTTAATGCAGCCAGAGGACAAGTCCTTGACCTTGTGGCACTCTGTCAAGCGTTAACCTTGGGGAAAGTCCGTGGTGCCTGCCTTGATGTGTTGGAAAATGAAAATATGAAGGCATTAAACCCAAGCGATTTGGAGTGGTTTGGTTATCTAAAAAAATCAAGAAAAGTGGTACTTACTCCTCATGTGGCAGGCTGGACGCAGGAATCTTACCAACGTATCAATGAAGTTTTATTTGGAAAAATCGTGAGCTGGAATAATGAACGGGTCGTAGCATCCTCGTAATGCACATCATCTGCAAAAAATATACGTAAGCTTACGCATAATCCACTCAAAAAGCGTATATTTAGCTAACACACATTTATTGCTACTTATTCTTGGCTCATACTATTGTAAAAGGACGGCATTCTCATCAGGCGTACCTGTTGTTATTTTTTTTCCTTCTTGGGCTTTCCCCACAAATTTGGGCAAAAGATGCCTTACCTATGTGGCTTACGTCAAACAGCCAACTCATCCCCTCAAGAGTTTCTCATTTTAGTGATTTTAGCAGAAAAGCTCCATGGCAGCCACTACAAACTAATGGGCATGAGGCAAACGAAGTCTATTGGCTAAAAATAAGTTTCCCTGAAGATGCGCCCGAAGCAGCGAGCGATTATTTGCTCTCTTTAGGGAAGAATATAGACAAGGCGACGCTTTTTCTGCCGAATGGTAAGCAATATCAAAGTGGTAGGTTGATTCCTGCCAACAAAAAGCGGGTTACTACGCGCTTCAAGGAAGTCTTTTTTCGCTTTTCCTATTATCCTAAAGCTGGCGATACATTTTTTATCCGCCTTGAGGAGCGCAGTGGTATGCCACCTGTCATCAATCCTAAGCTGATTGATTTTGTCAGTTGGGAGGAAGAGAGTACCGATCAGGCTCGAGGGTATTATCTCTTGCAAGGATTGTTTTATGGTATGGTATGGATTATGGTTATCTATAATCTAGCCATATTTTTGACTTACTTTGAGCGTGTTTATGTTCAGTATGCTATCTATCTGATGGGGATTTCCATCTTTGCCGCTCAGTCACACGGATTGCTCGATGAGCTGGTAATCTTTAATAACCCTGAATTATCTATTTATCTGCGGAGCTTCGGAATCCACCTAGGAGGTGCATTTTACTTTGGTTTTATGCGCGGCTTCTTGAATACCAAAGACGATTACCCTAAAGTAGATCATATATTTCTTTGGTTTCAGCGGGTTTTAGGGGCTAATTTTATCCTTGCCACATTCGTATTAGCTCTGACGGGTAACGTGAGACTTTATCGTCTGGAGTCCTCGTTGGTATTTGGTATCGTATTTTTAGTTTCGGTAGTCATTGCTGTTCAGCTTTTTGCTAAATATCCAAGAAGCGTACTCTTACGTTACTTTATTGGTGGGTTACTCTCACTGGTGCTTTCGGGGCTTTTAGCGATATTATTATATTTCTTTAACTTCAAGGAGGTAAGGTTAGGCTCGTTCGCAGAGATAGGCACAGCATTTGAAATTATCTTTTTTTCCTTAGGCTTGGGGTATCGAATGAAACGTCGTGAGCGGGTTAAAAGTAAGCTAGAAGCCGAAAATGCGCGCCTCCTTGATGAGCAGAACAAAGACCTAGAAAGCCAGATTGGGGAACGAACCAAAGAGCTTAAAAGCACCACTGAGGAGATACAGATACAAAACGCAGAACTTAAGCAGCAGCAAGAGGAACTTTTATCGCAGCGAAATCATATTGAGGGTCAGAATACCGTACTGCTCGAACGCGAGATGCGTCTCAATGATAGCTTTCGTTATGCCCGAACCATTCAGCAGTCAATTCTATCCGTTGAAGAAAAGTTAGAGCGTGCTTTGGTAGATCATTTTATCTTTTATCGCCCCAAAGATATTGTTTCGGGGGACTTTTACTGGGTTGAAGAAGTTGAGGGATATCAATTTTGGGCAGTAGCAGATTGTACAGGGCACGGCGTTCCGGGAGCGTTTATGTCAATCATGGGCGTAAATTTACTTAAAGAGGTTGTCCGTGAGGCACCCGCAAGCAGACCTGCTCAGCTATTGGATAAATTTGATGAGCGCGTACACACTGCCCTTAGCCGACGAACAGACAATAATAACGATAGGATCAATATCGCACTTTGCTGCTTGGCGTGGAAAGAAAACGGTGAGGTCGAGTTATCATACGCCGGGGCAAAACAGCCTTTGTATTATCTGGATGCCTCAAACAGAGAAAATGGTGTGCAGCGCATTCGTGGAACGCGACGGAGTATCGGAGCTAACACCAAGAAAAATGGCGATTTTGAACAATTTAGGTGCACGCTACCTGCTGGCTCTACAGTTTATCTTGCCTCAGATGGTTTCTCGGATCAGCACAATATAAAGGGCGAAAAGATGGGAACAGCACGGTTTCATGCTCTCCTTGAAACGGTCTCTACGCTACCATTCGATCAACAAGCAGCCCAAATTGAAAACTACTTCAATAAGCATAGGAGCGGCCAGTTTCAACGTGATGATGTGACTGTTCTGGGCATTCAATTACGATAATCTTATTTATCACTTTGACTACTGATCTGAAATCCGTATTTTAGGACAGTACAATGGTAGTTTTATGGCAAAAGTCTTTCGGCGACGCAAACGACAACGCTTTGATTCACGGAAAAAGCTAGGTACAAAAGGCCTTCTTGGTAAACTCAGAAAACACCGTCCGCGCTTACGCATCATTCGTCGTGACCCTTTCGGTAACTTTTTGTTCCTTAAGCGACTGCTGATAGGTGTTCTGGGTACAATTACCTACGGACGCTTCAATATCGTCAATCGGACGCAAGTCGAGGGCGTAGAGTATTTAAGAAGTTTGCCTAAAAAAAACGTTCTTTTTGTTTCCAACCACCAAACTTACTTCGCTGACGTAATGGCAATGTTTCACATCTTTTGTAGTGTGAAATGGCGGTTTAAAAACATCAACCTACCTATTTATCTGCTGCTTCCACGCGTTCGCACGTACTATGTAGCCGCTGAGGAGACCATGAAAAAAGGTGGATTACTGCCTAAGGTATTATCGTATGCGGGGGCGGTAACGATTCGGCGTTCTTGGCGCAGTGCAGGAGAAGATGTGCAGCGCGGCGTAGATAGGCAAGCCCCCGAAAAGATCAAAAAAGCACTGGAAGATGGCTGGGTAGTGACCTTTCCACAAGGAACCACACGAGCAGGCGCACCCGTACGGCGTGGAGCAGCGGCACTTATCCAGAAGCTTCATCCTACGGTAGTACCTGTCGAAATTGATGGCTTTCGGAGAGCATTTGATAAAAAAGGGTTGTTTTTTAAAAAACGAGGGGTAAAGCTCAAAATCAAGTTCCACGAGCCGGTTAATTTTTCGGAGGAAGACAGCATGGACGAAATTTATAGCTTCCTTGAAAGTCACGTTATGCGGAGTATCCGTTTTCGGGCTGAGCAAGAAAAGAAGGAGAAAAGCTAGTTTTTCTATCTAGGTATGGCTTGCAAGCATAGCCCAAATCACTGCGCTTTTTAACTCAATTTATTTAGGATCTGTCCAAGGCTTTGTGGAACTTCCTTAAAGTCGTATCTTGCTTTTTTTTAAATCCAAAAATGTATTATGCCATATCTTTTTACGTCCGAGTCTGTTTCAGAAGGACATCCAGATAAAATCTCCGACCAAATTTCTGATGCCATCCTTGATGCGATGCTGACCCAAGATCCTGATTCACGCGTAGCCTGCGAGACCCTTGTCACGACAGGCTTGGTCGTTGTTTCGGGAGAAGTAACCACCAAAGCCTACGTTGATGTGGCCGAGGTTGCGCGTGAGACGATCGCACGGATTGGCTACACCGAGGCAGACTATCGCTTCGACGCAGACTCCTGCGGTGTCATTGTCACCTTACACAGTCAGTCGCCCGATATTGCGCAAGGTGTGGACGAGGGAGAAGGCAAGGAGCAGGGCGCAGGAGATCAGGGTATGATGTTCGGTTATGCCAACAACGAAACGCCCGAACTAATGCCAATGGCTTTAGCCTATTCACATCGTTTGGTGAAAGAGTTAGCAAAAATCCGTAAAGAAGAGCCTGAGTTGATGCCTTACTTACGTCCCGATGCCAAGGCACAGGTCACCATTGAGTACAACGAAGACAATACGCCAAAACGCGTTCATACTATTGTGGTTTCTACACAGCACGATGAGTTTGACGCAGAAGCCGAGATGCTGGAACATATCAAGAACGATGTGAAAAGTATTGTCGTACCGCGTGTCATTCCCGATAACTTGCTGGACCAGGATACCGTCTATCACATCAACCCCACGGGTAAGTTTGTGATCGGCGGACCGCATGGCGATGCGGGGCTGACAGGTCGAAAAATTATTGTGGATACCTACGGCGGTAAAGGCGCGCACGGAGGGGGAGCGTTTTCTGGTAAAGACTCCTCAAAGGTAGATCGCTCTGCCGCATACGCTACCCGTCATATTGCGAAAAATTTAGTGGCAGCGGGTGTTTGTGAGGAAGTTTTGGTGCAGGTTGCTTACGCTATCGGTGTTACGGAGCCTGTTTCTATTAACGTCAATACGTACGGTACAGCCAAAGTGGATTTGGATGATATGCAGATTGCGCAAAAGGTCAATGAGTTGTTCGATATGCGTCCAAAAGCTATTGTAGAGCGTCTAGGACTCAAAAAGCCAATCTTTTCACCTTCGGCCGCCTATGGTCACATGGGGCGTGAGTCGTATGAAAAAGACATGGAACTAAATTACATTGACGTGAAGCACAGTGGTGCGTCGCTGCAGGAAATCCGTACCACGAAAACCGAAAAGGTTGCTTTCTTTACCTGGGAACGTCTTGATTACGTAGATAAAATTAAAGCTGCTTTCGGCTTATAGAAGCGGAATGCACATAAAAAAGCTCCTTTGAAACCAAATTAGCCTTCAAAGGAGCTTTTCTTGTTAATAATCAGGTGTATGGGTATTATACGTGTGCTTCAATTTTGCTCGCTAAAACATTTTTGGTCGTTGCACCTACCACCTTATCTACCACTTCACCATTTTTAAAGATCAGAAGTGTAGGGATACTGCGGATGCCAAACTTGGCCGAAAGCTCTTGGTTTGTATCTACATCCACTTTACTGATGACGGCTTTACCGTCAAAGTCCGTTGCAAGTTCTTCTACGATAGGCGCGATCATTTTACAAGGGCCGCACCATTCTGCCCAAAAATCTACCAATATAGGCTTATCACCTTGGATTAGCTCTTCAAAATTCGCGTCTGTAGCCGTTACTGCTGCCATAATTTTTTCCGTTTGAATGAAAATTAGAAATTGTATGTACTAACGTATGTGGGTCTCTTTGGTTGCACAACAATACGTTAATAAACGTTTTGCACAAATAACGTTATTTTTTGTGTATTTTTGCCCTTCATTTTGAAAAAAAACTTCTTCCATCGATGCAAGCTCAAACCGCGCCACCCCCCCAGAACGAACGAAAAATAGAACTCAATGCTTCAGGATACTTCCTTGCTTGGTTACGTGAACAAAATATTAGTCTTGGTGTCACCACTTACCAAACCAATCGCCTCTTTTTGATAGGGATGAAGCCTGACGGACGGCTCTCTACTTTTGAGCGTAGCTTTGACCGCCCGATGGGACTGTACACCGCTCAGGATCGTCTTTACCTCAGTACCCGAACTCAGCTTTGGCAGTTCGATAATGCACTTTCTGAGGATGAACTTTACAAAGAGACCTACAACAAGTTATTCGTCCCTCGTAAGTCCCATACTACGGGAGAACTCGATACCCATGACGTGGCTTTGGACAAAGACGGTGAGCTTATTTTTGTCAATACCCGCTATTGTTGTTTAGCCAAATTGAGCGACCAACACAGTTTCCGCCCTGTCTGGAAGCCTCCGTTTATCAGTAAACTTGCCCCGCAAGACCGTTGCCACCTTAATGGTTTGGCGATGGTGGATGGGGAACCTGCCTTCGTGACAGCCGTAAGTAAATCCGATGTTCCAAACGGCTGGCGCGACCGTCGGCAAAATGGGGGAGTAGTAATTAATGTAAAAACGAATGAGATCATTTGTGAGGGACTCTCTATGCCGCACTCGCCCCGCGTGTATCGCGATAAACTTTGGATATTGAACTCAGGAACGGGAGATTTTGGCTATGTCGATCAGGAAGCCAAAACGTTTGTCCCCGTAACTTTCTGTCCTGGCTTTATGCGTGGATTGGCGTTTTATGATAAATACGCCATTTTAGGTTTATCGGGACCACGTCACGATAAAACATTTGGTGGACTAGACCTCGAAAAACGTTTAGAAGAAAAAGATGCTGACCCAAAATGTGGGCTTTTGGTCATTGACATTGAGAGCGGGGATATTGTACATTGGTTTAACTTCGATGGCGGACTGATTACTGAGCTTTTTGATGTCCAAGTACTTGCTGGCGTAAGCTGTCCTGCTTCGCTAGGTTTTAAGACTACCGAAATTAACCGTATTATTTCCTTCCCGAACGAAGACGGCTCGATAGCCTTCAACATTATGCCTGAGAGCGACAAAGACAAGCAAGCCTCGCCCAATGTCGCGCCTGATCTTGCACTCGGTACAGGACAAAATCGCATTCAGCAGCAACCGCAAAACGCCAATCAACAGGGACAAGCGGCAGCGAATAACATTTCACTAAATCAAATTCAGTTTCAGCTAACCGATAAGATTTCTGCCCAGCAAATGGCCCAGCAGTTTGATAAGCTGACCTTTCCGAGCATCCAGCGGCAAATGTATGCTACTCGCCTTAACGAACCACTCGTTACGGCAGTTGCTTTGTACAACCGCCAGCCTGTGGGAGCAGCGATTGCTGAAATTTTCCCTGACGGGCGTGGTAAGGTGATCTCTTACTTTGTCGC
>CAZNAK010000082.1:0-8568 GCA_964570645.1 uncultured Cytophagales bacterium
CTTAGGAAACGTTTTTGGCTATAATCCTGCCATACGACTAGACGCGGTCATCAATCGGTTTATGTTTGAGGCGCAAGCTAAGGGTAAGATCGAAATTCATGGAAACGGTGAGCAGCAACGCGCCTTCGCTGAGGTCAATCAGACGGCTGAGTTTGTGGTAGCCTGTACGCTCGGCAGGAAAGCTCAACCGGGCATTTACAATGTAGCGCACTACAATTTATCCATAAATGATATTGCCAAAGTAATGAAAAAGCTTTATCCAGGACTGGATTTAATGTTCTTGGATCAGCACCTCGAAATGAACAATATTAGTATTACCTCTGAGCATGAACTGCCGACGGCAAGACACAGCCTAGAGACGCATCTTGAAAAATTTAAACAGCAATTTAGCTACTAAAATCTATGAATTACGACTTTTGGTCAGGTAAAAAAGTTTTCATCACAGGAGTTTGCGGAACGGTTGGTTCGGCATTGCTCGAACAGCTCGCTACATTTTCAGAGATCGAAGAAATTATTGGTATCGATAATAACGAGAGTGAGCTTTTCTTCCTCGATCAGCACTACCGCCACGATAACCGTTGTCGTTTTTATCTTTGTGACATCAAAGAACGCGATCAGCTAAAGAGCTTGATGAAAGGAGTGGATTATGTACTGCATGCAGCAGCACGGAAACACGTCATCATCAACGAAGTCTCTCCCACTGAGGCTATTTACACCAATATTGTCGGTACGCAAAATGTCATTGATGCCGCACTGAGTGCAGAGGTAGAAAAGGTCGCATTTACTTCTTCGGACAAAGCTGTAAACCCTACCAATGTCATGGGGACATCCAAACTTATGGGAGAACGGCTTATGACGGCGGCGAACGCAGCTACGCGCAGGCAGTATCCTATTTTCGCCTCTACCCGCTTTGGTAACGTTCTGGGAAGTAATGGCTCGGTGATTCCGATCTTTAAACGTCAGGTCGAAAAGAAAGAAAATATTACATTGACGGACCCCGCCATGACGCGTTTTGTGATGACCGTCGAGGAGGCAGCGACCTTAGTTTTACAGTCGGTTGAGCTAGCAAAGGGCGGAGAAGTCTTTGTTACCAAAATGCCAATTATCAGGATCGAAGACCTAGCCAAGGCGATCATCGAAATTTATAAGGAAGAGGGCTACACACACGAGACTCAAATCGAAGTCATTGGAGCAAAGCCGGGAGAGAAAATGTGGGAAGAACTTATTAATGAAGAGGAGGTTCGTCGCACTATTGAAATTGATGACTTTTTTGCCGTTTTACCCGCATTCAAGGGAGTTTACATCGACGAAGAGTATAATTATTCAACTGAGCAAACCCCTGTGGATCAAACCTATCGCTCAGATCACGGGACTGCCATGAGTATCCCTGAGCTTATTAACTATTTGAAAACAAAAAACTTAATCTGAACATGAGAATTATTGTACTGGGAGGAGATGGCTATCTAGGATGGCCAACTTCAATGGACTTAGCCGCCAAAGGACATGAGGTGCTTGCCATCGACAATTACATGCGTCGTACGATTGCTATGCAAACGGACTCGGAGGCTCTGATGGCAAACCCTAACTTAGAAGAACGCGCAAAAATCTTTGAGGCGCGGTCGGGTAAAAAAGTACAGGTCAAGATCGGAGATTTAATGGACTTTCGCTTCGTTGAAGAGCAGTTTGAAGCCTTTAAGCCTGATGCAGTGGTGCATTACGCTGAGCAGCCTTCCGCCCCTTACTCGTTACGCGGCTATGAGGAAGCACACTTTACGCTTCGGAATAACCTAGAGGTAACCCATAATCTTGTTTGGGCAATTTTGAAACACGCGCCCGACTGTCATATCGTCAAACTCGGTACGATGGGCGAGTACGGCACACCAAATATTGACATTGAGGAGGGCTGGATTGACATTGAGCATAAGGGACGTAAGGATAAGTTTTTGTTCCCGCGTGCGGCAGGAAGTCTTTATCATACGACAAAGGTATTGGATACGGACTTGCTCTGGTTCTACGTCCGAACTTTTGATTTGCGCGTAACGGATTTGATGCAAGGCCCTGTGTACGGGCTTTCCACACCAGAAGCGGACATGGACGAGCGTTTGTTGCCTAACTTTCATTACGACGACATTTTTGGAACGGTCGTGAATCGCTTTTTGACGCAAGCGGTGGCGGGGATTCCACTAACTGTTTACGGAAAGGGGGGGCAGATTCGTGGTTATCTGAACCTCAAAGACACCTTGCAGTGCATTGATCTGGCTTTGAATAATCCTGCCGACAAGCGTGAACTTAAAATTTACAATCAGCTTACAGAGACGTTTACCGTAAATGCTCTGGCAGAAAATGTAAAAGAAGCGGGTAAACTTTTGGGGCTAAATGTCGAAGTGAAGTCGATTCCGAACCCACGACGTGAAGCGGAGGAACATTGTTATAATCCGCAGCACACAGGTTTGATCGAACTTGGTCTTGAGCCACACTACATGACTCCAGAAGTCTTAGCTGATATGATGAAATTAGTCATGAAGCACAAGGCGAATATTGCGGAGGAAAAAGTATTCCCACGCGTGAAATGGAACCCAAAAACGAAGTAGTGGGCTACATTCGTGAATTACGTGAGCTGGTAGGACAACGTCCACTCATCAATACGGGTGGACGTGTGATCATCGAAAATGAACGGCAAGAAATCCTTCTGATCCGGCGACGCGACTTTGGAATTTGGGCTTTGCCAGCAGGAGGGTTGGAGATCGGTGAGACCATGCAGGAATGTGTGCTTCGGGAAGTGGAGGAAGAAACAGGCTTGACTTTGCTTGATCTCACCTTAGTTGGTGTCTCGTCCGACCCCCAGATTGAACAAGTCACCTACCCCAATGGAGACCAAATTCAAAATATGTCTCTTGTCTTTCATGCTACAAAATGGAAGGGAAGGCTCGTACAGACAACGGAAGAAACATCAGAAGCGGCTTTTTTCGCTCCAGAAAAACTCCCCAATATGCTATTTCATGAGCAGCAGTCGATTACTTACTTTTTGAATGACTATAAAACAGAGGGACAGCCTTTTCTAAAATGATGCAAAAGTGGTTAATTACAGGTGGGTGTGGTTTTATCGGCAAAAACTTAATAAAGTTTTTACGCAATCAGGAAAACGCGCCCGCGATTCGTGTAGTGGACAACCTAAGTGTCGGAAACCTCGAAGATTTGGCTTATGCGACAGATAAGGCTCTTCAGGTTACGTCTAGCCAAATGGATTGGCAAACTGACACCGTTGAGGTTATTCAGGGTGATATCATGGACGCTGACCTAGCAGTTACACTCGCTGAGAGAGCAGATGTTATCGTACATCTAGCAGCTAATACGGGGGTCGCCCCATCGGTCGAAAACCCACGCATGGACTGCACAACAAACGTACTTGGAACGCTAAATTACCTAGAAGCAGCGCGTCAGCACAAAGTAAGTCGTTTTGTATTTGCCTCTAGTGGCGCACCGATTGGAGAGTGTGTCCCGCCAATTCACGAGGAGCTGGCTTGTCATCCTGTCTCGCCTTACGGAGCAAGTAAGCTGGCGGGCGAGGGGTATTGCTCGGCGTACTTTCGGACATTTGGTGTAAAAACGGTGGCTTTGCGTTTTGGGAATGTTTACGGTCCAGGTTCCTCACACAAAAGTAGCGTGGTGGCAAAGTTCATTCGTAAAGCACTGAATGGCGAAACTTTAGAGATTTACGGAAGCGGAAAGCAAACCCGTGACTTTATCTTCACCGAGGACCTCGTACGAGCAATTTGGTTAGCAGCCACAAAAGACGGCATCGGTGGAGAAGTATTCCAGATTGCGACGAACAGAGAAACAACGGTGCTTGAGCTTACCGAACAGCTTCTTGAAGTGCTTCGAGAAAACGGCGTAAAAGATGCAAAAGTCATCCATGGGGAAAAGCGTCTGGGTGACGTGATGCGGAATTTTTCGGATACTACGAAAGCCAAGAAGAAGTTGGGATGGGAGTGTGAGATCGGGCTGAAGGAAGGATTACGTAAAGTAGTAAGGAGCTTTGGTTACTAAAATCTAAATGTGCATTTGCTGTCTTTATTTCTTTTACAGTGTGCATCATGTACTGTACTTCCTCAGTTGAGGCGTAAGAACGAAGTGGAAGCGACTGACCGCGATTTATACTCCATTTTTCTCAAAATATTTCGTATCTTTCCAAAAATAGGGTATAAATCGCAGCCCGTTAGTGGATAAGACTCAGAAAGTACTCGTATGAACCCGTAATTATCTTTATCAAAATCATTTATGGCTATTCAGCTTACAGATAACGCTACATTTCTTCGTATCCCAAAGACAGGAAGTGCTTGGGTAAGGTCTATTTTAGAAAAAAATAACCTTATCCTAGCGTATAAGGGGCATCAACATGGAGACTTTGATGCAAACTTATTTGGAAACAGAAGTATGACAGGGCGACAACACTTGGCAGAGGCGTTGCATCTATTAAAAGGGAGGGTCTTTCCTAATTCCATGAATAAGAATGTCAGGTCTCCTTTCCGTTTTTGCTTTGTCCGAGATCCGTTTTCTTGGTATGAATCATACTGGAAGTTTATGGAGGGAAGAGGCTGGAATGATTGGGGGAAAATAAACTCCTCGCAGCATTGGCATCCATGTGCTGTGCTTAACGGGCTTGGAAGTAGTGACTTCAATGAGTTCGTCTGGAATGTTGTTAACCGACGCCCAGGTTATGTTTCGGAATTATTTTACAGCTATACCAAGTTAGGTATATCTTATATCGGGAAGACAGAAACATTAAGGGAAGATCTCTTAGCTGTTTTGAGGCACTTAAAAGTTGATTTTGCTGAAGAAGATATTTTTGATAGCTCTCGTGTAAATGAGTCGAATAAACCTGCGAAAAAAATTGAGTGGGAGCCAAGCCTACGTAAGTTGGTGACTCAGCTAGAGATGCCAGCCTTAGTGCACTTTGACTATTTGACTGATTCGCTTAAAGGTCAATACTCAGATCAGCTAAAATCAATCACTCCTCACCCTGCTTTGCGAGCTAAGCTTTCTTGATACGAGAAAAATAACGTGACGTAGTTAAAACCTTGAAAGATTAAACAGCTATTAAAAAAAGGACTTAAACAAGAACTGTTTCGGGTAGGAAGCTGGAGCATTGTTCTGAGAGTTGGAGGACTTTTACTAGGTATTTTAAATTCTGCTCTTCTCGTACGTGTTCTGGGTAAGGAAGAGTTTGGGCTGTATAGCTATATATTATCTATTGTAACTTTAGCAGGAGTTCCTATTCAAACAGGTATAAACACACTGATAATACGGCAAACAGCGAAAGCTAAAATAGCTCAAGAATGGGAACTTATGCTCGGTGTTTGGAAGTGGGGTAACAGAGTCAATCTCTTATTCCTCACAGCTATGGGAGGAGTTTGTTTTGTATTGATTTTGCTTGTATTCAATTCAGCGAATTCTAGCATATTGGCTTTACTTGGCTTTGGTATGCTTGTAATTACTTCCCGTGTTTATCTTAATCATGCTCAACTTGCGGGGCTGCGTCAAGTTATACGGGCTAAATTACCTAATGATATTTTTCGCATTGCCATTTTAATTGTTGCGGTAGGTACATTTTACGTCATTGGATTTGAGTTATCTGCAAGCTATGCACTTGGTGCTCATATTTTAGCCCTATTAATTGCTTTTTTTATCGGACTTTACTTTAAACAAAAGGCTCTACCTAATGCATTTAGAGGGGGAGAAAAGTATTTCCCGAAATATAAGAATTTGTATTGGCTGAAGGCCGCAGTCCCTATTGCACTAACTAATGGTATGTTACAAATTAATAAGTTAACTGACGGTATCATGTTAGGGACATTTGGAACAATGTCAGAAGTAGGAGTATATCGTGTGGCAATACAAGCGACACTTGTGATTTTGCTAGGAGAGCAAACAGCTCGCTCTTTTGTTCTGCCTTATTTCGCCTCACTTCATCAACAAGGTAAATACATAGAGTTGCGTAAACTATTTCATAATTGTCGGCTCACAGCTTTTAGTTTTGCATTACTTTGTTTATTAATATTAATTTTCCTTGGAGAGTTCTTAGTTGAGTTCGTATTTGGTAAAGAGTACCTTGCAGCCTATTTACCTATATTGATACTTGCGGGAGCTCAAACAATTAGTAGTTTTTTGGGAATTGGCGATGCATTACTAAATATGACGGGGTTTGAAAAGTCAGTAATGAAAGGTGGACTTGTAGCTCTGGTAATCAATGTGACACTGAATTATTTATTGATTCCAATTTATGGTAGCGTAGGGGCTGCTTTTGCTACGGGCCTTTCAATTGTAATTTGGAACCTCACCTTAGTTTTCTTTGTCCAAAAGAAGCTAAGGTTTTTTAGATCGTAGTTTTATTCCAATAAGGGTGTAATGCGAAAGAGAAAGGTCAAAATCATACAAGTTTTCGGATTAAACAGCTCGGGTAGCACGTTATTACACCTAATGCTCGGGGGGGCAGTAAATGCTGCTGCCTGCGGCGAGGTATACGCTTTTTTTCGCCCTTGGAGCAAGCGGCATTTGAATCCGGATTGTTCCTGTGGTAGGCAAGCTGCTGAGTGTTTCTGGAAAAAAGTAGAATACCCCAAAGAAAAGCATTTCCATACAGAGTTTGCTCACTTTCAGAAGGTGGATACTGTTATTGATGAGTCTAAAGATTTGAATTGGGTTATAGATAGCCAGCGCTGGGCGCAAGAGTCAGGCTCAGAGATATACAATATAATGAGTTTAAAAACGCCTCTAGCTCAGATGTATTCAGAATGGAAACGCCATAGGACTATTACACTTTTTGAAAAAGTGGGAATCCCATACTATAAAAGGTTTCTTTCTACAGGTATTCCCTTCCTAACAATAGATTTTGGTGAGTTAACCCAAAACCCAATACTAAATCTTAAAAGAGTTTATAAGCTACTTGATTTAGAATGGAGAGACGACAGTCATCAATTTTGGAAGAAAGAGCATTGTTATTTATTTGGAAACCCTGGACTACATAAGCAACTCAAAAGTGATAATTTTTCTGTCAAAGTACAGTCAGAGTTTCCAGAAGAGTTTCTAGAGGCTGCTGATCCCATTCTCAATAAGCTTGAAAGCTCTTATGAATTTAAATTTATTTGGGAGCAACTGGTTGATCGCAGTATCAACAGCGTAGAGTACATTGACGGAACTCCTGTACCGTACAAACCAGTCATCCATCCGATTTGGTACAATAAAAGAGTGCTAATTAAGGCATATAGACGGGTTTTTCCACCAAGAAATAGATAAGATTTTATGCTAATCAGTGCAAAAAATCTGAGAGAAGTTAAAAAGCTGAGTTCTGCAATGGTGATATTATCTATTCTTCTATTGCTGGTGGAACAGATATACATTACACATATACTTACCTTGTGTGCTGTGGGTTACTGCATACTTACGTTGAGCTTCTCACGTGGATTATTAAGTGTGCCTATTTATGTACTTGTAGTATTATTCTCAGCTTTTATAACACCCGCGGTATATTATCTTTTGACAGGGCTTGAGGTATATTCTTTCCACAACGTTCATATACAGCGAAACTCACTTTTGATTAGAAAAGCAAGTTTGTTGACGACGATCTCTGTCTTTGTGTATTCAATAACGTATTTTCTGCGATTTAATAAAACTAAAATCAATAATCTGATTAGATACGCTCCTCCCGCGTCCAACAGTAGTATTTTATTCTTATTAAGTATATTTTTAGTTTGTTGTTATCTAACAGAGACAGGTGGAACGTTACTTACCACTGATTATACTACATTAATTCAACAACGAGGGTCTTTAACTACAATATCAGCTGTGTTGTTAGTGTCTTGTTGGAGCTTTGCTTTCCATCTTTGTCGGAGAGGGAGGAAAAATAGACCTTGGTTTTGGTATATAACCGCACTAGGTACTACATGGCTCATATTACACTCTAGGCGCTCAGAGCTAGTGGGCATTATATTTTTATTTCTACTCAATAGAGACCTTAAACTAAAAGTAAACCTTAAATTAATAAGTCGCTCAATATCTTCTCTATTCATCCTTTATTTGCTTAATTTCATCGGTGCCATGAGAAATAAAGGAATTATTAGCTTTTCATCTTTATTTGATTCAACAGGACAAATCGCTTCTTATTCACTTGCGTACGGAGAGGAGGGAGCAGTCAGAGTTGTAAATACGGTTGGGGGAGTAGGAAATATTGCGTATAGCTTCATGGCATCTTTATACTATTTTGATATCCAAGGGCACGACTTACTGTTAGGAGAAACATTTATTGACTTGCCCCTTAAGCTAATACCTACAAGTGTATTAGCCTTTTTGGGATTACAGGATTCAATTTTGTTCACTTCTCAAGTTGTTCATGAAAGTTTATCTACACCTGGGGGCTTCTATCTATTTTCTTCGTCTTATGCAAACTTCGGTAGTTTAGGTGTTTTTGGAACAGCAGTCATATGGGGGTATCTAGCTGTATTCATAGAACGTTACTATAGCTCTGATAAGACATTTAAGTCTGTAGTTGCTATAATTTCAATTTTCCTACTT
>CAZNAK010000083.1:0-8553 GCA_964570645.1 uncultured Cytophagales bacterium
TCATCACGTAACTCAACACGAACCCACTGTGTAGGTAGGTCGCCGAGAAGCTGAGTCATACGCTCAGGGGTGGTCGCATTTTTTTGTTCTTCGCAGGCACAAAAAAAACCAAGGATCAGCAGTAAAAGCGAGAATTTGCGGTTTTTACGCACAGATTTCGTAAATTTCATCTCCACAATGGAAAGATAACAAATAATAGTTAGCAAAGATATAGATGAAGAAGTTTATCCCCTCTTTCATTTTTTGGTTCATCTGTCTTGGTGGTATGCAGGCGCAAGAAGGTTTTCATTACCTAACGCACTATCAGCACACATTTAATAACCTCGACTACCAAAATAATGATATTCTCCAGAGTCAGTCTGGAATCATGTACTTTGCGAACCGACGCGGTGTTATCGCTTACGATGGGTTTGGCTGGATACACATTCAAACCGATGGATCGGTGTATGTTCTTGAGGAGGAGCAGGGTGGAGAACAGCGCATTTTTGTTGGTGGAAAAAATGGTTTTGGCTATCTGGCCTTTAATGAGTACGGAGAAACATCCTACGTTTCACTCTCCAAGGATGCTTATCGAAATTACGACTTTGTAAAGCTAGAAATTATTGAGGGTCGCCTATATGCCTATGCCGAAGAGTTATTGGTCGAGTACGACTTAGAAAAAGAAGGACTCATACAAAATTGGTTTTCGGATGATGCCAGAGATGTAATCGGTTTTTTTAGACATCAGGATACCCCTTTCCTGATCACAACAGATTCCAGTGCGATCAAGATTAGTGGCGAAAATAAATCCCGTGTTCCGTTTTTATTACCCTATGATGACGAGGTGCTGTATTACACGCCTTTAGGAGACTCCTCAAAAACGCTAATAGGCACCTTGGAAGGGCGTATCTATACGTTTGACGGGGCTTCTTTGGCTCCTATCGAGCTAGATGATCAAAATTACTTTGACAGAAGTGATCCTAATTCAGCTATTGATCTGGGGAACGGTATCGTCGCCTTCTCAACACTACGAGGAGGATGCTTGATTGTGGATCTGAATACAAAAGAAATCAGTGAAATTCTCAATACGCAATCGAGGCTTGCCACCAACGAAATCTATGCCATTGGCGTAGATCGAACGGCAGGACTCTGGATGACACACGCCTACGGATACTCAAGAGCAGATATGCAGTTGCCCTTTCGGAATTTTTCGTCCTATAATGGCCTTGAAGGGCGCATAAAAAGCATTCAGCAGTTTGATGGACGTAATTTTGTGAGTACCACCGCAGGACTTTATGTGTTGAGTAAGGTCAAAAACTACAAGGAAGTCGGCTACATTGTCCAACAAAAGGCAGATCCCACCAAGCTAAACCGAAAGCGTGGCAATAAAGCAACAGACAAAAAATCAGGCAGCGGACTAGCCCTCACGATTGAAAACGAACTGACAGAAAAGCCTGAGATCGTCATTGATCCCTCTTTAACTCGTCAGCTAGAAGAGGCAGAGGAAGACAAAGAAGATCTCTCCCGAAAAGAACGACGACAACAACGAAGAAAAGAAAGAAGACGAAGACGCTTGGTCAGAAGGTTAGAAAGAGACCAAGAGAAAGAGGCCGAAAAGGAAGCAGAGAAAAAAGAAGAAAGAGAGAAAAAAGAAAGTAAAACCGAAGCTCCAAAAAAAGAAGGGCAAGAAGAAAACATTGAAAAGCTCAATGAAGAGGTCTCCCTGCCAGATAAATCTAAAAAAGAAGCCCAAAAAGAAGAACCAACTGCTCAGAGTGAGCGGCAGTACATCAAAGACGGATTGAGGGTCAAGCGAGAGCTGGAAATTCAGTCCGTAAAGTACTTATTCAAAAAAGTCGAAGGGCTTCCCGAAGGAGAAGTGTTACAGCTTTTGGTCAAAGGCGAAAATTTCTTTGCTTTACACCAAGAAGGGCTTTACAGACTTGTCAGCCCCTCCAAGGTCGTTCAGGTAAGTGATCTTTCGGCCGATCGGCTGTATTTATCCCCCCATGATGGTACCTTGTATTATCATAGCAAGGAACGCGTCGGAAAGCTCAGTAAGCGATATGTCAACAACTGGCAGACTACCGTCTTATTCAAAGACTTTGGAGATAAGATCACACGTTTGACCAGTGACCCTAAAGGACGACTCTGGGCAATCGGTTACGACTACATCCATCTGCTGAGCCATGAAAAGGGAGAAAACTCCAGCCAGGGCTACTCGATTGAAAACGACTTTGATGATGAAGCGATTCCAATCATTCTGGGCGATACACTTTTCTTTTTACTCTCAGAAAACACTTACTTTTTTGATGATGAAGATCAACGCTTCGTCACAGATACTACAACAACCGCCTTGCGCGTAAGAAGCTCTAATACAGTCATTAGCCCTTCTGAAGAACAGCTTTGGCTCAAGTCAGACGGACGCTGGACCGTTATTGGTGGAGATAATCTGGTAAGAGATCGAATCAATTTACTCAACTTGCTGGGGGAATTAAATACTATCGTACCCGATCAAAACCCTGAATTTATCTGGGTGATCACAAAAAATAATCAGTTATACCGCTTTCACATCAATGGTGATGAAAGCCTCTCGTATCGATATCCAATTTTACTCTCAAGTATCCGTCGGCTGACTGATAACGAGTCGCTAAAACTTGGTGATGTACTACTGGACTACGAGAAAAATAGTCTTTCGTTCGGGGTGCGTAGTCCAGACTATTTGAGTGGAAAAGCACTAGAATACCAGTTTGCTTTATTCAAAAAGGGAGGACGCTCGAGTGAGTGGTCAGAATGGAAAAAGACACCCAACTTTGACTTCTCTGCGCTCGATCAGGGGACGTACATACTCAAAATCCGCAGCCGAAATATCTTTGGAGAGGAAACCGAAGGTCAGGAAATCAAAATCCGCATTCGTCCTCCTTACTGGCAGACTTCGTGGTTTTACGCGTTAGAAATCCTTGTATTTGTCTTTTTGATCGGCATTACGGCATTTTTCAACCGCCGCCAGACCAAAGAAAAAGTATGGATGATTATTCTTCGCCAGACCCTAACGATCCTAACACTCATTATGTGTATGGAATTTCTGAAGGTCGTCTTAGAGTCTTTTATCAACATTAGTGGTTCACCTGTTATCGACTTCGGGATGGAGGTTGTCTTTGCCCTGCTGATCTTCCCCGTTGAACGTCTCTTCCGTAATTATGTCTTTAGGAACCCTGAACGCATGCACTAACCAATTTTCATTCTTTTTTGATTGGACCTACAAAAGCTAACCGACTGAATTTGAGCAACATAATACCCAAAACGTACCCGTAATAAATTTAGGTAAAATCACAGAATCTTGTAACTTTGAGTTCTATTTACACTCATATTCTCCTAAAAAGCTAAACCCTACATTCCATGAAGCGGCATATTTTGTTCGTGTTACTTACCTTGATTATCAGCTTTCCGCTACAAGCACAACCAAAAGGTAAACCAAATCTCAAGCCCTACAAAGCACTTAAGAAAAAGGCTAAATCTGGCCCAAAGGCAGGGATCGCTTACGCAGAAGTTGCTGCGGGGAAGTTCCACACGCCAAATGAGCAGAAAGACTACAAAAAAGCACTCAAATATTATGATAAGTACGTTAAAGGTGCTGACAAAAAGCTTCCAGAAGGAAAAGCAGGAGAAATGCTGCTCTTTAGAATGTATTTCACGGGCGGCTTCGGTATTGATCCTGATCAGAAGAAAGCCTTACATTATTTATCCATTCTGGATAAACACCATAACCTAGAGCGTATCTACGAGTATAAAGAAAACTTATACCTCGTGGATATTTTTAACGTTCAGCAAGAGGCGGGTTTAGGTAATGCAGACGCACAGATACGGATGGCACGTTACCTGCTAGAATACGAAATGCACTTCACTAAGGCTAGGGAGTGGCTACAAAAAGCTTCAAGAAAAAACCGGCAGGATGCAAACTACCTAAAAGCACGCTGGAACCTCTTAAGAAGTAGAAAAGCACTCGATGCCCCCAAAGAATGGTCGGGTACACTCGTACAAGAACTCCTTCGCATTTCGGCAAAATACCTTCCCATCAGTGATATGGCACGACTTGAGTACATTTACCTTAGTACATTGGACGGCCAGAATCCGAGCGAAGACGAGATGCAACGCGCCCTCCAGCCTATCCTTGCCGAAAACTACCCGCACAAAGAACGTCAAATCAAGGCACTGGCCTTACTCGGAAAAGTTCAGAAAGGAAAAAAAAGAATTGCTACACTACGACGAATCCTTGAGCTTGCCCCAAATTTCGATAGTGCAGAACTAAAATTTGTTCAGAAAGCTCTTTCAGAAATCCGAGAGGTGGAAAGTAAGCTAAAAACACTAGAAGGGCTGCATCAACTCCTGACAGAGCGCGAAGACCTTGACGGCATTCCGCTTGACCTAACAGCATATCAAGATAACTACAAAGGCGACATCCAGCCTCTTCTTAACCTTTACAAAGCACTCCGTAAACCCGAAAGCATCACTTTTGTATCCGAAAAAAACTTAAGAAGTTATGAGGCAGAGATCGCAAAAAAGATTGAAGCTGTTTTTCAGCAAGCGGACACCCCCGAGAAAGTCCTCGCCATCCGTGCAGCAATGGAGGAGGAAACTTTGCTAAAAAAGTTTTATCCTAGCTACAAACCGCGTTTTCGCCAAAAGCTCATCAATCTAGGGGTCAGTCTGGAGGAGCTAGACTTCTTTGCCGAAAAGAAAAAACTTGATCGTTATCGCTTCAAGAGCTGGAGCGAAGCACGAAAGAAGATGAATGATCTAGCAGGCGATATGAACATCAACTCCATGGCACAAATGAAGCTACGAAGCTACATAAAATATAAAGTGATCCACGACCTTTATGGCGACAATCCCACGCGCTCTGAGTTAGAAAACCTCCGCCAAACCCTTTATCGTCAGTCATGGACATCTCCAGAAGGTGACAAAGCCTATTTTGACTACATTGCGGATAGTGAAAACTGGTTCACGGGAAAAATCAAACGGCATAACTACGTATTCCAATATACCGTTACCCGCGATAATCCAAACAGCAACAAATACGAACTCAAAATCCTTTACGTGTATCAGGGGCGATCTAACCTGGCTTACAAAAGTAGCCTCACAGCAGAGCAACTAGACGACGAAACATTTGCTATACAAATTCCGCTATCACGGTCAAAAGGATACCGCTGGGAGGAGAGTGGCGCTGACTTCTTCAAGGCCTTTTACCGTTTGGGAAGTGCCGAAATTGATCCGCTCGTCATGGGAAGTGGTCTATCCGCTAAGCGGCGTAGCGACCACGGAAGGTCGGGATCAGCACTGAAAGCAAAGGTTAGTCCTGGGGATTTTTCAGCAAAAACTGCCATCCGTTCTGCGCTCAAATATTTCATTTTGGAATACGTAGGGGCAATGAATATTTAACAAAGCACCTTAGACCTGCACACCCAATACTAAAATGTCATCAATCTGACGCTCCTGTGCTTTAAATTGCCACTCATCCAACGCTTTTTCGAGCTGTTGCTGCTGCTCCTTGAAAGGCAGGTGAGCGTTTTCGCTGATAGTATTTTTTAATCGACGCAGACCAAACTTACGATTTGAAGGTCCTCCAAACTGATCGGGCATACCGTCCGAGTATAAATAGATTTTGGTATCCGCAGTCAGCTCAACTCGATGGCGTTCAAAGGGGAGTGCCTCTTTTCGGTACTGTTTCTCGCCGATAGAACGCCTTGTTCCAGAAAAATACGCCATATCTCCATCTTGAACGATAACTAATCCATTTCGTGCGCCACTAAATGTCATGTATCCCGACGCTGGACGTAAAATACACAAGCTCATATCCATCCCATCCTGAATCGCACTTCCGTCAGAACTCAACAAACTACGTACATTTTGATCCAACACCTCTAATACCTCATCAGGATGGGCGCAGGTCATAGCCTCCAAGATTCGGTCAAGCTGCTGCAAGCCGATAATACTCAAAAGCGCCCCTGGTACGCCGTGGCCGGTGCAGTCCACAGCCGCCAACCAGTGTACAGGTTCCGCTGTATTGCTGCAGGTATGCGATCCGCCCCAATAAAAGTCGCCACTAACCCCATCACGTGGGCGCAAGATCACGAAGCCGTCTTTGTAAGGCTTCAAAAAGTCTTCCTGCGAGGGGATGAGACGCGACTGCAAACGGTGTGCATAACTCAGGCTCGCCACAATATCCGTCTGTTGGCGTTCGAGTTGGTCACGTTGCAAGGCAATTTCATCACGCTGCGTCAAAATCTCTTCCTGACGCTGCTGCAAAAGTACATTCTTGGTAACTACATCATCACGTTGCACCTGAATTTCCCGTTTTTTAATCGCGATTTCGTCATTTTTTTCTTGTAACGCCTGATTTGCTCTACCGCGCTGCTGATAGTTTCTTACCAAGAAAAATACTCCGATCCCTGTCAGAAATAATACGGCTAAGGAAGCCTGTTGAATCAGTCGCTCACGCCGAAGCTTTTCTTCCAGAACCGCTTCACGCGCCTTACGGTTAGCCTCCAAAAGCTTTTTTTCCTGCTTAAACGCATATTCGTTTTTAAGCTGTGTAATTTCTTCTACCTGCCCTGCATTAAAGCTACTGTCACTAGCCGCTTTGTAAAGCTTATAGGCTTCCAAGGCTTCTTTGTACATTCCTAACTCCTCATAAACGAGCGAGGCTTCTTCATAAACGTTTTCCAGTACGCTGAAGTCATCTGCATCCGCATACAATGCGCTGGCTTGCTCTATTTGCTGACGGGCAAGGGCAATATTTCCAGTTTGTGCGTTGAGGCTTGAGAGGGCAGTAAGCGTCTGTGTGAACTCACGCTTACTTTCCATTTCCTTAGTCATGGAGAGGGCTTTTTCAAGGTAAACGCGGCTTGAATCAAACTGCCCTTGTTCTAGCATCGCCAAACCAAGGTTGTAATAACAGTTCATGACCCGGGACTGATTACCTAGCTCCTCAGATACCTTTAAGGCTTTAGCGTAATAGGTGCGTGCCGACTCCCAATCTCCTTGATCAGAAAGCAGGGCAGCGATGTTAAAATATCCGCTTGCTACCCCATAGCGGTCATTGATTTGCATTTTGAGCTTAAGGGCGCGTTTATAGTATTCCATCGCCTCCGCCTCCTGTTGGATCATATCATATACGGAGCCGATATTATTCACGGCGTAGGCTTGATTCCGGAGATCGTCTAGGGCTTCGGCCATCTCCAAGGATTTTTGGAATAAATCAAGTGAGTAAGGCAGTTTGTTCTGGTAGGCGTAGGTAATCGCAAGGTCATTGTAGCCCAGAATTAACCCTGCGGTGTCCCCTTTTTGCTCGCGCAAAGTAATCGAGCGTTGGATAAACTCTTTGGAGCGTTCCATGTCCCCTCGTGTGCGATGCAGATTCCCGATATTATTTAGTGTGTTCGCCACTCCTTCGTCATCTTCTTCCTGCTTAAAAATATTTAGGGAGCGCTGAAACTCAAACATCGCACTATCCAGCTTCCCAAGGTCAAAATAAATGAAGCCACTCATCCGAATCGCCTCCGCCTCACCCGAATAGTAGCGTATCCTTTGCGCAGCACTGACCGCCTCAAGGTTAAAAGCGCGTGCCGAATCAGGGTTGGACTTATTGTAAACTGCTGTTAGTTCGTTTAATACATCAATACGTTGCTCCGAGTCCTCAGAGAGTACGCTCAACTTTGTCAGAAGGGTGTCGGGACGCGCTGACTGCCCGTATATTGACACGCTCAATAAGCTAAAAACCAGTAAATAGTATAAGATACGTCTCACGGAGGAGTAAGATACATAAAAATAAGGCACAAATAGCGCACTGGCTCGGTTTTTCTACCCAAAGTACATTGATATTCAGAACTGATTTTACGTACTTCGTGCCAAACTTCAAATCCATGTTATATTACTTAGCGCAGTACCTCGAATCGGAGTTTAACTTCCCCGGCGCAACCCTCTTTAATTACATTTCGTTCCGAGCAGCGATGGCGATTATCTTTTCGCTTTTAATCGGGATGTTCTTTGGAAAATACCTCATTCGGTTCTTACAAAAGTTGCAGGCTAAAGAGCTCATCCGTGACCTGGGGTTACGCGATGAAAACCTCAAAGCAGGCACACCCACCATCGGCGGGATTCTGATTATTGGCAGTATTCTGATTCCTGTTTTGCTGTTTGCCAAGCTCCATAACATTTACATTATTCTTTTGCTCGTTTCTTTACTCTGGATGGGGGCAATTGGCTTCATTGATGACTATATCAAAACCTTCAAAAAAAATAAGAAAGGGCTACGCGGGATGTTCAAGGTTTTTGGACAGGTGGGGCTAGGACTACTTGTAGGGGTGGTGATGTATGCTAACGACGAAGTTGTCATCCGTGAGTTTGAGGCAGATTTAACGCAGCAAAACGTTGAAAACTTTGAAGAATTTAAAAAGCTCAACTATCAGGACGTGAAATCACTAAAGACGACCATCCCGTTTTTCAAAAAAAATGAACTGGATTACGCCTACTTTGGAGAAGATTTCGCGCCTTTTCTCTATGTATTCATTGTCA
>CAZNAK010000084.1:0-816 GCA_964570645.1 uncultured Cytophagales bacterium
CGTTTATACAATTCAAATCTAGTGCCATGCCGCTAATGGGTGTTTTTAAGCCGAAAATGACTTCAGTGCGTTCATTAGCGGACACTTTTGGTGTTCGTAAACGGACGCTAAATGTCGTTGGTATTCCGTAGTTTTACAGAATACTAGGGTGGTAACAAGATAGTCAGAGACCTTCGTTACATAATATTCCGCTCTCTCCTTTTTTACTTACCGTTAAAAGCATATAAGAAATTTTTACCAAACAATCTTTTTTGGTACATTGCTTATTAAATAAAATATTTTAACTTCCATGAAATCAAATTCTACTAAGCTTTTCCTGCGAGAACTGTTGCTACTTCTCTGTTTTTCAGGCTTCTCTAATCTAATTTACTCACAGTGTACCATCGAATATAGCAGTCCTACGGGACTGAATACACCCATTTGCGTAGGCGAAACGGTGAACTTTGTATTAAGTGCTGGTGGTACTTCCTTCGACTTTAATTCTGGTACTGTTCCATCGGGTTGGACAACAAGTGGAGGCTTTACCGTGGGTACTGTAAACTGCGGCAATCCTTCCCCTACTCCTTCATTAACGAACGATCCGTATTTTTGGGCGAGTACTGCGGCGGCAGGAACAACGCCAGAGATCAGAACAAACCCTGTAGATGTTTCTGCGGGAGGTGACATTACGTTCCGCTTCGCGTCGACGGACCTGCGCAACGTGGTGCTGGACCGCTGCTACCTTGGGCTAGACGTCTATGCCGTCACCACCTCGGGTACGGCCGTGATCGAAGACGACGACAGGGGGATGTACGCCAACGCCGCGGCCCGGTTCTT
>CAZNAK010000084.1:826-8528 GCA_964570645.1 uncultured Cytophagales bacterium
ATTCTGTACAGAGTGATCCCGCGCCCTGTGAGGGACCAGACCTTCCAAATGAAGGGGTGCATCTGCAATATAATATAGGTGCGGGTTGGAACGACCTTCCTACGACACTTACTCCTCCTTCCCCCTTGATACCTACAAGTGGTGTGGCTTATTGGGATCCTGATCTCAATGGCGGGAGTGGTACAATCGGTACATGGCCTTTTACGGGAGCCTGGGCTCGGATAACTGTCGCGATTCCGCCCGTAGCCCAAACGGCAAGCACGCAGTTCCGCTGGGTTCAATTCAATACTTCGGGAACGGCTTTCGATAACTGGGGGCTTGATAATATCACTATTACCAGCACCATTTCTGGAGATTGGAATTTTGGTAATGGCATAACTATTACTAACTCCGAAACACCAAGTGTAACGTATAACGCAGCAGGCACTTACACGGTAAACGTTACGGGTCAATTCACGAACGGAGCAACGTGTACGGCTTCTACAAGCGTGACGGTAAACCCTGCGCCTACCATTACGTTTAATGCCAGCCCCACAGCTACTTGTTCGGGTGATCCCGTTAATTTGACCGCTACAGGTGGTAACCAGTACCAGTGGAGTACAGGGGCTGTAACGACCGCAGGTTTGCTTACTGTAAATCCAATGATTACAACAGATTATACCGTTACGGTCGTAGATATAAATCAGTGTCGAACCACAAGCCCTACTCAGACCATCAACGTTGCTCAACGCCCTGCTGCTAGTGTTTCCATGCCAGGAGGTGCGGCTTGCGGTTCGAGTACCGTCAATTTAACTGCCTCAGGGGGCGTTAGTTATCAATGGAGTACAGGCGATAACACGCCAAGCATCACTACAACGGTAACAAAAACAACGGTCGTTCAAGCTAGTATTTTCGGTGCCAATGGCTGTCCAACGATTATAAACACGGTAATTCCAATTTACGCGCCCCCAACAATTACGGTGGATAACCTCATCAACCCGGGTTGTACGGGTAGTTCTGAAGGATTGATTGATCTGTCTTACTCCGTAGCTAGTGACGTGACGTATTCTGACTTTGTTACTTTACGTTCTGATATTGGTACACTTAACGCCACTCCCAATCAGATATCTTTTACACCGGGTGTATCCTTAGTGGATGCAGAGCTTGAAATTCAGGCGTGGGGAGACCTAGAGAGCTTAGGTGAAGTGTTTGACATCGAAGATGAAAATGGTAATATCATTGAGCAGGTCGGTGAAACGGCAGGTACGGATTGTAGTAATAGCGTGACGGCTGTTATTCCACTCAATGCAGCGCAATTACAAGCATGGCAAAGCGATGGTATTATTGAGTTTACCATCACCCCAGATGCTTCCGTCGATATTCAGGGCTGTCCTTCGGGTAACTCTACGCGTATGGTGGTTACGTTGCGAAGTCGTCCAGTAGGTTACTCGGTTTCATGGAGTCCGAATGGAGAGACTACCGATGATATTAACAACCTCACGGCAGGTACATACACGGTTACGGCGGAGTCGGCGACTGGCTGTACGACCACACAAAGCTTTAACCTTGTCAATGTAAATCCACTAGGCACTTCGGCGGTCGTAACCGATGCAAGTTGCCCTAATACAAACGATGGCTCAGTAGATTTGACCGTAACGGGAGGTTCGGGAAACTATAACTTCCTCTGGACACCAGGAAACCTAACCGTAGAAGATCCCACAGGACTTGCTCCTGGAACCTATACGGTTCAAATTAACGAGAATAATACAACCTGTACTGCTTCTCGTACCGTAATGGTTGGTGTGACGGGAGCAGCGATTACAGCTTCTGTTACGGCAACAGATACTGAGGTTTGTATCGGTGAATCAATCACGCTCACGGCTTCTGGCGGCGTGATGACCGCATGGAATACGGGTGCAATGACAGATGTGATTGCTGTCTCGGTGACTCAAAGTGCTACCTATACCGCCACGGTAACAGGTGCAAACGGCTGTCAGGATACCGAAAGCGTATTTATTGAAGCACGCCGAAATCCAGTAATTACACTGAACAACCTTCAAACGGCAGCCTGTGACGGTACGCCAAACGGGTTCATTGACATTGACGCTACGATTCCAGATGCAGCCCTTGTGCCACCAAACTTCTCGCAGTCTGCGACTCTATCTGCACCAACAGGTTTTAATACTTTAATTATTCCGGGTACTAACCTGGTTCCTGCGGGTATCACAACGGTAGCGACCCTTACAGTACGCATAGTGGGTAATATGGAGACAAGTCCTGTAATTATTCTGGATGAGAACAACAACACATTTGCGACAATAGCCCCGACAGGGGTTGCAACTGATCAATGCAATGACGTGGTAACCGAAGATATATCTATTTCTAATACAGACTTAGCCGCTTGGAACGCTTCAGGAAGTGTAGGAGGCAGTAATGTTATCTTCCCCGTCAATGCTGTGCCCACGTTTGCGGGCTGTGGTACTGGTTTTGTAGAGTTAACGCTTAATATCGCCTACTCTTCTAACGAAGTACTCACTTACGCATGGACACCAAATGGCGAAGTAACTCAAGACATCTCTAATCTTGCCACAGGTACGTATGGTGTCACGGCTACTGACCAAGAAGGCTGTTCAACTTCAGCTACTTACCCGCTTGCCACACCGGGGATTGTATTGAGCAATACGGTTACACCCGTTTGTGGTGCAGGGAATAGCAATGCTGCTATCGACCTGAATGTAACAGGTGGTTCGGGTGTTTACACCTATCAGTGGAGTGGTTCTTCTACGGCTACAACCGAGGACTTGACCAACATTACGGCAGGAACCTACACGATCACTGTAAATGATACGGGAGGTTGTTCGACTTCCCAAACGATTGTGGTGAATGCATTCCCTGTCCCGACAGCAAGTTTGACCGTTTCTGCAACACGAGTCTGTGAAAATAACATGATCACACTTAACGCAACGGGCGCAGGTGCGAGCGGAACATACCTTTGGAGTACAGGCGCGACCAGTACGACCATTCAGGATGTGCCCACAGTTTCTACGACTTACACCGTGACGGTCAGAACAGTAAATGGCTGTACGGATAGCGAATCAGTTTTTGTTTTGGTGGATGCAGCTCCTGTTTTCGCGCTTTCAGCTTCTCCTTCGGGGCAGATTGCGAGTGGCGCAACGGTAACATTAAGTATTTCTAGCTCAGTTGCTTACAGCTACCTGTGGGGTACGGGTGCTACAAGCACGACTATTACGGTCAATCCAACGGCAACGACGACTTATATGGTTATGGCACAGAATGCGGCGGGTTGTTTTGCCACGGAATCTATCACGGTGCAGTTGCGTCGTCCTGCAAATCCAACCCGATTCATTCCTGTTCCTGTCGTTCCACCTCGTAACCTTGAGGCACAGGGAGTTAATACCTACACGATGAAGTTAACATGGACTGATATTGCAACTAACGAAATTGGATACTGGGTATGGAGAGCCGATAAACTTGACGGCGTGGATGGTCCCAACAAGCCGTTCCGTCGTATTGCGACAATCGGCCCAGGCTCTGGAGAGATGGAATACATTGACTCGGTAGGTTTGATCGCCGATCAGCGTTATGCGTATCAGGTGATGCCGTTTGGACCTTTAGCTTTTGATCGATCTAATGTGGATGATGGGGCTACTTTCCCGAACGTCCCTACCTTGATTTCGGGGGGCGACCTCTGCGAAGGCGAAACGCAAACCCTTGAGGTGACCAATGACCACAAGAGTCAGCGGTATCGTTGGTATGCGGACTCTGCGGCTACCACACCGATTGGATACAGTTACAGTGCAGAAACACCGTACGAGCTTCCTAGCTACACCCTCCGTGATCTTGCCCCGGGTACGTACACCTATTACGTGACCGCAAGAGGATTCCGTCATGAAAGTTTCCCACGCCTGCCAATTACGTTTACCGTCAATCCGCAGCCGATCGCTATAATTGTGGACTCCTTGAGTACCATTACAAGCTGTGACTCAACGGGTGTCTTGACTGCTTTTGGAGACTCTACGCTAGCATATACTTATGAGTGGATCAAAAACGGCGATCAAGTGGTAGGTACTTCACAGCGCCTAGTTGTCAATGACGGTGGGGACTACGCTGTGCGTGTCACCGCAAACGGTTGTACGAACATTTCTAGCTCTCGCGTGGCAAATGTAAGCTTTGTGCCAAACTTAGTTTTGACAGCAGATAACGTAAATGCTTGCCAGACGGCGGTATTAAGCGTAGAAGCGGCACTTTCTGCCACAAACTTCCGTTGGGAGCGTGACGGTCTTGACCTTGGCCTTACGGGCCGTGAGATTACGGTAACGGAGTCAGGAACATATCAGGTCTTTGCGGATCAAGCGGGTTGCCAAGGTTCTTCGGCTACTCTGGATGTGACCATCAACCAGCCGGGGGCAATCGTTAATCCGATCTCACTGACTGCACCGAATATAATTCTTTGCCAAGGCGAGACCCTAACGCTGACCGCTACGGACGTACCAGGTGCCGAATATACTTGGTTCTGGAAAGGCGATGTAGTAGAAGTTAATAACTCAAACACGTTTACGGCCTACGGTGAAGGCGAATGGGGTGTTTCGGTGGACTACAACGATGTTTGTAACAGCCAATCTACTTTGGCTACGACAGAGGTTGAGTTCTATCCGTTTGTATTCTCACTGCTAAGACGCGACGACCAAGGGTTATTCATTGAGGTATTGGATGGATCTACGCCAGCATCAGTGGATTGGTTCTACAACTACGACCCTGCCCCGCAGTACGCTAACCAAATGCGTATCAACCCTGCTCTTCCAGAACTGCAAGGCTCCTACAACGCTTTGGTTACTTATCAGTCAGGATGTAGCGACGAGACTAACCTTGTTCGTTTTTATCCAGATCAAGGTACACGCGGCTCAGATGCTACGGCGGGTAACGCCTACTTGCTTTATCCAAACCCGAATGACGGACGCTTTACGCTAAGTATCCCGAGTGAATGGAGTGGTAAAGTCAGCTTCCAACTCGTGGATAATCTTGGCAAGAGCTTAGCAAACTTCCAAATCGAAGATGCTTCGGCGATAAACGAATACCAGTTTGAAGTACAAGACCTGCCTGAAGGCACTTACTTCTTAGAGATTCGTACAGAAATGGAGCTATTTATTGAGAAAGTTGTTAAAGCACGTTAGAATTAACGGACTCATATGTAAAAACACCTCACCGTTACAAAGCGGTGAGGTGTTTTTTTATGCACGCAGATATGCAGATAAGCCCTATAAAAAAATCCATTAACGTATTGATTATAAATGGTCTTTCTCGCAACCAAGTGCCATTTACTGTCAGCTAGCTACTTACCAGAAAACAGTTTTAAGTAATATTTTACAAACCATTTGAAGACAAGTAAATTATATTCTACTGAGGGCTTAACTTCTCTAAAAAACGTTTTCCTTTCCCAAATGCCTTAAAAAACGTATATCTTTGGTCTAAATTTGGGACAGTATAGTATCCAACAAATCAACGAACAGCAACTATGAAAAAACTATTGATTACAGGCTTACTCGCACTGATTGCCTTTGCCCCTTTGAGCGCGCAAATGAAAAATGTCAATAAGGTGATTTATTCTTACATTGAGTCTGATAAGCTCGCTCAGAAGCTTGACGAGGCAAAAATCCTGATTGACGAAGGATTGCAAGACGAAAAAGCCGCATCGAAGGCAAAATCCTGGTACGCTAAGGCTATGGTTTATGCCGAAATCGCAAAATCCAAAGAGGCAGCCATTCAACAGCTTGCCCCTGATGCAGCACAAGTAACCCGTGAGGCGATTGATAAAGTTTATGAGCTAGAAGGAAAAGAAGATGGACCTTATGGCGGCAAACTATTTTTTGTTAAGCAGCAAGTCCGAAATGAACTTTTTAATCGTGGTGTAGCCGCAAATAGCGAACAGGACTACGAAAAAGCTTATGAGGCTTTTAAAAGTGCCGCAGAGTTCAGTCCTTCGGATACCTTAGCTACGAAATACGCCGCTATTTTTGCACAGCAGACAGGACGTACCGATGAGGCACTCGCCATGTATAAGCAGCTTATTGATAACCCGGATTATAACAAAGACGATGTTTATCAAAATTCGGCACAGATTATGGCTTTGCGCGTTCAGGAAAAGCAAAACGCCATTTATGAAATGAAAGATCAGGATGCAGACAAAGCGAAGATTGAGGCTGCTGAGAAAGAAATGGAGGAATACCGCGACAAAACACACGAGTTTGTTAAGGAGGGATTGAAAAAACATCCAAACAACCTCCTCATGGTCTCACTAAATGTAGATTACCACAACAACAAGGGAGAATACGAAGAGGCGGTTGAGTCCATGAAAAAAGTTGTCGAACTCAATCCTGATAACGCAGACTACCGAGCGCAGCTTGGAGGGCTTTACTATTCAGGTACAAAAGACGAAGAAAAAGCTATCGCTGCCTACGAAAAAGCCTACGAAATTGATCCAAATAACTACGGGGCTAACGAAGGCTTAGGCGTTATTTATTTCAACCGAGGTGCCAAGATGCTCAACGGCTTAAGCACGGAGATTTATCAGAATAAGGAATCTGCGGAGATGAAAAAGATCACCAGTTCGTTCAAAAAGGCGTTGCCGTATCTCGAAAAGGCACATGAAGTTGATCCAGAAGAGACACAGCCTTTGAACCCACTTCGTACTATTTATCGTGAGTTCGGTATGAGTGAGAAAGAGAAAGCGATGAACGAGAAGATTATTAAGAGCTTAGAGTAGGACAAACGGATAAAGAGCGACTTTTATTTATTTCAAGGCTACAAAAACCATTTTTGTAGCCTTCTCTTTTTATGAAAAATAGAATTTTAGTTACAGGGGCACATCGGTCGGGTTCAACTTGGACGGGACGTGTCATTACACAGGCCAAAGGTGTTCGTTACCTTCATGAGCCATTTAATATAGTCATTGATCGCATAAACCGCCCGATTCAGTATTGGTTTGAGCGTGTTACGGATGGTGATGAGGTTCAGCAGAATGCTGTTAGAAGCTACTTAGACTCTTTGCATACGGTTTCTCATGCGAAGAATCTCCAACGGCTGCTAGGGTTGCGGACAAAAAAGCATCTCTACTGGCTCTATCATGACTTTAAGCCACTGCTTAGGAGATCGCCCAGACACACGCTCATCAAAGACCCACTAGCACTCTTTTCAGCCGATTGGCTCTACGAAAACTACGAATGCGCTGTCGTGATTTTGGTGCGTCATCCCGCCGCCTTTGTGGCTAGCCTGAAGGTAAAAGATTGGACGTTTGACTTTAAGCACCTTTTGGAACAGCCCCAACTTATTGAAGGAGTACTAGCGGATTATGCTAAGGAAATTGAGGAACACGCCCAGACCAAGAAAGACCTGATTGAGCAGGGAATTTTATTTTGGCGAGTCATTCACACCGCGATTGCTCAATATCAGCAGAAGTATAGCGACGTTTGGCACTTTGTTAGGCACGAAGATTTATCCTTACATCCAATCGCTGAGTTTAAGCGGGTATTTGCGTACCTAGACCTTCCTTGGGAGGAGCAGGTTGAAAAATATTTAATCGAAACAACTACCTCGTCCGAGGCATCCTCACTTAAACGTGACGCGGTCAAAAATATTAAATCCTGGAAAAAAAGGCTTAGCTCAGAAGAGGTTCAGCGCGTGAAAATAGGGACGCAGAACGTCTGGG
>CAZNAK010000085.1:0-8524 GCA_964570645.1 uncultured Cytophagales bacterium
TGGCTTCTTGACCTTTGAGACCTTCAGGCTAAGGGCTATCATAGAATTTTAAAGGTTTCCTGAAAATCGTAGTTGAGCCAAATAACGGTATTAAATGATTGATAACGAAAGTTTTAAATTAACTTTAATTAATAAACGGAACACTTCCCTCTCCTTTTTGGGGGAATTGAGGGTGGGGCTTTGATAGTCAGAAGCTTAGCAAATTATTCGTGTTAGTTTATTAAATCACTTTCATTTCTGCGGTCTCGTTCTTTACTGCACCACAAAGGCAAACCGCTCAATCTGCGCGCCTGTTTGTAGCTTTAGTACATAGGTCCCTGCTGGTAAGTGTCGCACCGAAAGTTCCTTTTTGCTACTCGGTGCTAAGCTACCGCTAAGCAGTTGATTCCCTAAAAGGTCAAATACCTGATAGTCTGCCTTGACATCAATATTGAGAATATTTAGGTTTTCAGAAGTAGGGTTTGGATAGATGCGCCACCGATTGCCGCCGCTCTGATTGTAAACCGAAAAGACTTTAGAGTAAGAAAATACATCCTCCTGATCTTCGGCACGTAAGCGGTAAAGCTCCTGTGAAGCAGGGTTAGCATGGCGTGTGGTGTAGCTTTTTTGAGCGGCAATATTGGGCTGTTTTGCCTCTAGGCTTGTCACCTTCTGCCAGCTATCGTCTGTTTCATCGTAACGTTCTAACTCGTAGTGCCGTGTGTTGCCGTCTTCGAGTACTTCCCAATGTATGCGATTATACCCGGTTTCGGGTCGTCCGTACACGCTTAGCCAATTAACGGGTAACAAAATTTGTCGCAGTGCCAAGGATGATTCACAGATACATTGCCCTTTGGGGTCAGTACCTGAGGTGTAACTTCCCGTGATCGGTACAGTAGTCGAAACCGTGTCCATATCAATGAACTGTTCTAAAAAGACAATACCTGGGGAGAAGTTATCGGTTAAACCATCTGTATCGTCTGGACAGGAAGCAGGATCAATGGTAAAGGTGACGTTATTGAACGTCAAACTGCCTCCACTTCCCGGGATATTGGCTGAGGTGGTGTAGTACCCCAGAATGTTGTCGCCAGCATCATATGCGCCATCGTTATTTTGATCGCAGTAGAATCCAAGTACAGTCAGGCGCAAGCTATCAATATTTGAACTTACTGCCGAGCCATTATTGATAATCTCCCCCGATGCCGTAAACTGTCCGTTAGTAATTTCTTGAGCGGTCAGGTTAACATCTAAATCGGGCTTTTGGTGGGTAAAGTCCGCTTGAGACTGTGCCGTAATTACGGGAGAAGAACAAATATCACCCGTACTTGGGCAGGAAAGCCCCTGAATGGTCAATGCCTCAATGGTTGCTTGTGCGCCTGTTGTGCAGTTGGTGCTTGGTGTAGCCCGAACAAAGAAATCAAAGTCAATGGAAGAACCCGCTGTAACGCCGTCTGGTATAGGCCATTTCATGATGGTTTGTCCCGAGCCATCAGTTTCTATTATGGGTGGTGTATCATCAGGAACGGAGTTACTGATACTGTCAAAGGAACCCATGACATACTCAACGGCTTCCGGAAAATAGACACGGATGGAGTCATCTGCTTGGGTGGCTCCTGTTTGCACATCCATTCGCACTTGTACTCGCGCTTCACTGTTACAACCATCTAGGTTGATTGCTGTGCCGCTATTGACATCAATAGAAGCTCCGTAAGGTAACAGCACACCCTGAATATTGGGAGCGGAAGCGTTGACGAACCCGGTACTAACGATTTCGCCACAGTGTGCCGTCGCGTCTGCCTGTAAAACAGGCGCACTATTCACGACGTAATCCCCACAGTTGAGCGCAAGTTGAAAGTAAACACTTACCTCAGAGGAGTCTGGATTACTTGTACTTGTCCCGGGGAACTCTGGCAACGTACCGAAACTGCCAGGCCAGTTATCTGTAATGGCAAAAGACAGGGTATCACCAGAGGGAGATATCGTTGCCCCACCAAAGGTAGTGCTATCAGCCAAATAACTAATTCCAAAGGAGTTAGGGACAATTACTGTACCTTCGGGTAAATCTACAAAAGCATTAAACTCCGTCAGGTACTGAAATCCACTATTACTGACTGTGAGTTGGTAAAAGATCGTATCACAGATAAAGGCATCCTGCGTTTGTAGGATATCGATCTGTACAACGGCAGGGCGTACATCAATAAAAACGGTATCTGCATTGATATTACACTCATTTAGGGCTTCGGCTGGATCAGTTGGGTATCGGCAGTTCCAAGCCGAACGAACAACGAGGGTATCATCCCGCGCACCGTTGTTGATGTCACAGCTTCCTACGTAATCATAGGTTACATCAAGGTCAATTCCGCCATTGTAAGGTAAATATCCCGTTTGTACCCAGTATTCTCCCGGTTCATACTCGGCAAGAGGCAGCAGTGAGCCTCCTGAACTGACTTCCAAGACCTCAACATTACCGCTTGTGCTTCCTAGGTAAACCCAAGTGCTATCAGCAGGAACATTACGGCTCGTGCCGGGCGTAGGGTTGGGGTTGGTGAGACGAAAGCTAAAATTAGCACTCTCGGCAAAGGCCTCAATGGTTGTGGGCAGACTCTGAAACTCTAGTTGTTGGCGTGTTGTGTAGAGTGCAGTACCCAGATTACTGGCTGTCGTGTAGTTATCAACGACGACCTGACTGTGATTGGAAGTTTCACGAGAGTAGAAAAAGTTATTTACATAGAACTCGACAAAAATCTGGTTACCTTCACCAAAATCATGGCAGGCATTAGAGCGGAGGTAGTGAATCAGTCTCACCTCATCACCAGCATTCTCGGTAGTTTCGTGTATAACAAATTTTTGATCCGCCGGAGCGTTGAAGTTGTCGTATACAATACGTGTTTCGCCGCCGCTTGTGGTCTCAATCGGTAGGGCAAACTCGTTGGTGAAGGGAGCTTCGCTATTGCCCGTAATATCTTCTTGATCTGGATCATTATTTCCTATGGGTAGCCCTTCGATGTTACTGAACTGATACTCAGAGGTACGGCCAAACTCATAGCCATAATCCTCATCCACCCGAATAACAATGGAGTCCACTTCATAGTAAGGGCGAAATTCATTGGGGTAGTAGTCCGCGATGTCGCCATCGTCTGTGTCAAAGCGCGCTTGTACCTGGCGAGTATTACAGAAACCTGCAAAGTTACTGTTATTGAAGTTATCGAAACGCACACCACCAGAAAAGTTCACGTTGACATCAGTGTAAACAGGACGGTGATAGCCCATAAAGCTCGGAAAAGAGTCACAGACATAGGTAGTTGCTGTAATGTCAGCACTTGCTGTGGCAAAAATACCTGCGTTGAGATTGGGGTCTGTCGTGAAATCAGGGTTATCAGCTACTACAATTTCAAAGTCAAAGACTATAGAGTCAGGGTCGGCAAACTGTGTAATACCAAAATCTGTTGCCGTGAAACCGAAGCTCAAACTACCATCCGTTCCGTCTATGACTCCTGTCAGGGTACTCATATCTACGGTAGCTACATCCACGCCTGCCCGACGCAGAACCGCCGTTCCTTCTGCCACACCCTCAAAAGCTGCCGAAGTATAGTTTTGAGCGTCTAGCGTGTATCTAAAATTATCAAATCCACTTACGTTTGTTGTATTAAAGATCATCACGGATTCAATACGGATACTATCAAAAGGCATCACACGCCTGAGGTTAAGCTCACAAATCTGAGCACTAGTTAGCGGCGGATAGATGGGGGTAGTCATGGTGTAATCAGTCCAGCCAAAGGTGTTTCGGAGGGCAGAAAATTCAGCGACCTGAGGTCCATCTTCACAGGACGAAGGGCAGTTTACATAGGTCGAGACATCAATCTGTCCACAAAAAATGGGGTCTGGTCCACAACCGCAGGAGTTATCGCATTCGTGGTAGATTGTATATTCGATGGGCTGAGTGAGGTCAACGGTGACACAGTTGACCAGAAAATTAACAGGAAAGGGAATGGAGTCGTTAGTACGGAATGAAAAGTCATGGATTGCCATCTGAATCGCCTCAGGGCTAACCCGCTCTACAACGATTGAGTCTGGATCGGTAAAATCCACACTGTAATCGGTTAGTAGTGCGCCCGTACAGGCATCAGTCGGATTGATAATATTTACACCTGGCGGCGGATTGAGGACAAGAAATACGTTATCGTCGGGGCAGTCAATTCCTGCCAGCCCGTAGTCAAAGTATAATTCTAATTTTACGGTATCGCTTCCGGGTAGGGAAATGTCTGCAATCGGGTTGGCTGTTCCGAGTGTCTGCGCTGCAACCTCGTAATTTTCAGGGTCATCGTATCCGTTCGCTCCCACAAAAGTGTAGGTGCTCGCACGCGTATCACCCAAAAAGATGCTATCTTGATAATGTTCGTCGGGGTCTGGGTTGGTGGCATTTTGCCCGACACACTCGTTATCCGATGTTTGTGCCATGGCCTGAACAATACGCACTGGAAAGTCTGCAAACGGGCTTGAAGTGTTCCAGATATTACTGCCTCCTGGGTTGGGGCATTCGGTCAGGCAGGGGATAACTGCTGTCATCGTCACTTCTAATGTATCGCCTACATCCAAGTCATTGAAAACCCCATCACCATCAAGGTCCTGTAAACCAGACAGTGCCGATGTTAGGGCAGCAGTATCTAAAATATAGCCTCGCGTGTCGGCGGCATATCCACCGTTATCATTTCCATCTTCGGTAGGTGTAAGGGCTAGTGGAATAGAGGTTCCGTCAATCTGGAAATCTGTAAGTTGTAGCCGCTCGGCACCGTCCTCTTCCAGAAAGTCAACAAACGGACGGTGGTAGCCCGGGGGGCCGTTAAAACCAAACCAGCCCAAGATCACGCGCATATCTATTGCTCGGGCGGCGATGCTATCGACTCGGGAGGAGGAGGCATCAATGGCACCCGATCCCGGTTTTTCTCCTACATTGATAAGCCGTGCCGTGATGGTCGCGTCATTACAGGCGTTGGGTAGTCCGCTTGCCGTACTTGTTGGGGTGCGTTCCCATTCAATAAGAATTTCAGGACGCGCCTCAGTAAGCTGGACAGAAGCCACATTGGATGCTGATACCCGACAGATAGAGCCATCCTGACATCTTAAACCTACCTTGGGAAAGGACTCAATAAATTGACAATCCTCAACGATTTGGGTGATTTGTAGGGTGCATTTTTCGCCACTTTCTAGTCGTCCGTCTCCATCCCCGACCGTCGAAATATCTGCCGAAGAAATAAAAATAGTATCGCCCGTCGCGTTTAGAGTTCCGCCACTGGCTCCCGTAAAGCGGATTTCGGAAAGGGAATCATAGATAAAACAGTTAGTAACATAACCATTGCTTCCCACGCTTACTGTAAAATCGCGTGTAAAAGGTAGTCCTACTGCTACTTCTGGGTTTAGGGCAGGGCCCGTTAAATTTTCGAGGTTGATTTCTGTATCAACTGGGTCATAGATGGAAGAAATTTCCGAACCAATCAATGTCAGCGTTGTTGGTTCTTCATCATCTAACTCATATTCTAATGTATCTCGTCCTCCTGCAAAGGAACAGTTGGCTTGTCTTAGTATCCCGTATTGCGTGCTGGTACCCGTTGCGATACCATCCACTTCAATTCTAATGACGCGGTTATCGGGAGAGACACTTTCTTCGGTAAGCCCACCTCCACCAGAAATTACAACTGGTCCCGAGATATAACTGACGTTTTCTGGCAGGCTAATCGTAATGATGCCTTCCATATCACCAATTCCACTGTTACTAACAGTAAAAATCAAGGTATCTGGTTCCCCACAAAGGACAAGATCATCTGGGTTAAGAGCCACAACCTGTGCCTGAATTTTTTCAGTGCTGCCCAAAAGAAATACCGACAACAGAAGAGAGAGATAAATAAAGCTGTGATACTTAAAGTAGGTGATTTTCATATTATGTCGAGATGATTCGAGTAAGTTGTCTTTTTCGATAACCCAAAAATGCCATAATTACAAAACACTTCTTCGCACAGATTAGATGAAATATACTTTTTTAACTTGTATTGAGTCAGGTAATTATAATAAACATATAAAGTTACTATCATACCTTTGATGAGTACAAGCTTTATCTTTTTCATAAGTACCTGATAGTGGTATTAATGCTGTAAGAGTCAGACGTTATGAGAGTATATCCCCCCTGAAAGAGTGTGCGTTGCCGTTTACATTAAGTCCATCTGATGCATTTGATTGACCATATCTCGAATGGTTGTATTCATGTCGCGGTATTTTAGCCCAAGCTTTTCACGGCTTTTGGATGCGTTCAGGTTTATCGAATGCCCGATATTACGTTTTACAAACTCCTTGGTTACGCCAAAAAAGCCGCCCACCAGATACAACATGAACTTGGGTGACTCCATCAGTGGTAACTTATACTTTCCACCAAACTCCGCTTTGATAATCTTTGAGAGTTCCATGACGCTCATGGTACGCTCTGCCAGCACATGCCGACCCTCTGCATCTTCTTTTTCTGCGGCTAACAAATGGGCGTCGGCTACGTCACGTACATCGACAAAGCCAAATTCCAGTGAAGGCGCACCAAGGAAGAACTTCCCTTTGAGCATATCTTTCATAAACGTAATACTCTCTGAGGAAGAGGTACTTGTCATGGAAGGTCCCATAACAAAAGACGGGTTGATGACAACAAGTTTCCACTGATCCTGTGCCTCGTGTAGTGCCCAAGCGGCTTTTTCGGCAGCGACTTTGGAGTAAGAATAGGGTTGGTGATGAACCGAGCTGGAGGTGTTGAAGTGTTCCTCTGTAAATTCGTCCAGTCCTTTTTCTTTCATATCCACGTTATCCCCATGGATGGCGGCAACGCTAGAGGTCAGGACAACCTTGCGTACGGTTCCCGATTTGGTGGCAGCATTCAGGACATTTTGGGTGCCTTTGACGGCAGGATCAACGAGGTCGCGTTGTGCGTCCTCATAAGAAAGAAAAAATGGGGATGCCATGTGTACGACCAGCTCACAGCCCTTGGTAGCTTCGTCGTAGGAACCCTCTTGTAATAGGTTGGCTTCCCAGAGCGACATTGTACCCGCTGACTGGTTAGCCATATCCTGTAAATACTGGTATTTTTCTGTTTTACTTTTATCACGTACAGTCAGGCGGACATCATAGCCTTTTTCGAGTAGCTCTTTTACGACCCACGACCCTACGTAGCCCGTTCCCCCTGTTACCATTACTGCTGTTGCCATAAACGTTTGAAAATCTTGTTTAAAGTGTTTTTAAGCACTCCCAATATAGTGCTTTTATCTTTCATGGCAACTTTGAAATGTAGTAACGGTATAAAATACGTCGGCTACAAGCATAAAAAACACCCTTATCTGAAGCAGATGAGGGTGTTTCTCTGATGACTCAAATTCTTTTCTCTTAAGGGGTTGGAAGAATCGTTACAATGACGATTTCGTCGGGTTCAATGTCTGTATCCGCGTTTGGTGTTACGGTCAAGGTAGCCGTAGTTTGCCTTGTGTGGATGGTGATAACCCAATCGTTTCCGTTCATCGTTGCCCCTGTTACGTTATAGTTACTCATATCCGCATCTCCTGAAAGGCTAAAATTGACATCCCCCGCCGCATCAACACTTAAGTTCACAGGTCCAAGATTTTGCGGTGTAGGTGTATCTATCACAAACCCGCCGATAGTGCATTATTTTACCTAGATCCGCAAGTATAAACCTGTGAAAAAGCTCAGCAGATCGAACAGCTAGAGCAAGAGAATAAAATCACCGCACTTGAACTTCGTCAGAATCAACTTTTGCTCTTGGGCGCGGGAGGGGTACTCATCGTGTTACTTAGCGGAGGATGGCTATTTTTACGTCAAAGAAAATTACAAAGTACGCAGCGGTTTCTGGAAGTGGCACTGCGATGGCGACGCGCTCAGCTCAACCCGCATTTTTTCTTTAACGCGCTAATGGCAGTACAAAGTTTGGTGGTACAAAAAGAAGGGCAGCGGTCTGCAAAAGCCCTGAATCGCTTTGTCCGCCTGATGCGCCACGTATTAGAAAGCTCTAACCAAGAGCGAATTACATTAGAAGAGGAAGTGCGTTTCTTAGAAGATTACCTCAAGTTACAACAGCTTCGGTTTCAGTTTTCGTATCAAATCAATCTCCCCGAAGGCGAAGATCCTGGGTTTATTGAGCTTCCTGCAATGCTTTTGCAGCCTTTCGTTGAAAATGCCGTTGAACACGGTCTGGCTAGGCCAAATCGTGCCGAAAAACGACTTGCCCTAGACTTTACACTCCCAAACGAGCATACCCTATTTGTCTCTATCCGAGACAACGGCGCGGGAAGCCCCTCAAAAGATTCCCAACATGTCTCACGTGCCACCGAGATTACTCAGGATCGACAGTAACTAATGAAAGACACCTTCTCTTTTGAAATTATCGACCTAACAGACAATAACGGATAACCCATGGGTACGGAGGTACAGTTCAAGGTTTTAGTAGTATAAATAGTATTTCAAAATAAGTATTAACTTGGCCACATGAAACCTTGGCATCTCCTCC
>CAZNAK010000086.1:0-8505 GCA_964570645.1 uncultured Cytophagales bacterium
AATTTGGTAACGCCCCCACATGAACTGTGTTTCTGGCGCATTAAAATCATATTCACGGGCTTGTTCAAGATAGGGGAGCATTTCATCGACCATTTTTTCGCCTTCCAGATACTCCAAAATTTTTATCGTGTAAATCAACTTATCTTTCTTGCTGCTTGCTGCCTCAATAGCACGATCGTATATTTGAACTTTTTTTTCAGTATCTCCCTTTATATCGTAAAGCTTCCAGAGGGCGTTGTAAGCCTCAAGGGTCTGCGGGTCAATCTCTAAAACGGTTTCCATGGTTTCGATAGCCGCATCGTGCTGCTTCGTAATAAAGTGGCATTTCCCTTTCTGAACGTAATACTTTGTGATTGTGGGAGCGTACGAAATAGCTGTTTCGTAATCTACAATCGCTTCTGAATAACGCCGCGCCTTTCGGTGACTTTCTGCGGATTCAAAATATTTTTTAGCCTGTTGCTCTTGTGCAAAAAGCTCGGGTAACAGAAAGATAAAAAGTATAATAAACGTTAGGATAAACTTAAAATACGACATGGAATGTTATTTTGGGCGAAATATACGAATAAAAGTACATAGGAAGTGGGTGATTTTGTAAGAATCATATTGAAAAAGCGGCATTTCAGAATGCATTGCTTGCCCTGTCCCTAAACTCAACGGTAACTTTTGGTGTTGTGTTTACGTATATTAGAAAATAATAGTATCTTGTATCAATCATGAAAATTCGTGGAAAAGTAGTTCACAAAAATCTAGTTACGGGCTTTTGGGGTATAGAGAGCGAAGACGGTAAAGAATATCGTCCCATAAATATGCCCTCTGAGTTACAAACCGAAGGCTTGCACGTTGAGGTGCAAGCCGAAAAAGTCGATGAAGGCTTCTCCATTTTTATGTGGGGAACGGCAATCAAGATCAACAGCCATCAAAAAATTTAATCTTTGTTTCACCCCTAACTTTATCTAATTATGTGGGAAAATTTTCAACCCTTAGTTTACATCGGCGTACTGCTTTCGGCAGCGGTGTATTTTTATCTCCGTGAGCGCGATCAACGGGCAGGCTTCGCCAAAAAATCATTCTTTGTTACCGCAGGAATATACTTACTTTCTTTTTTCTTTGAGGGGGGAGGCTTCCTATACAGCCTTCTGGGTGTACTTACACCCGACGTAGCCTTCATGGTCGCCGTCATTTTGGTCTTGAATCGCTTTGCACCGCGTCCTAAGATGTTGTATTTCGCCATCTTCGCGGTATTTGCAGGGGTCAAACTGTTTTTCATTAACCCAAGCGTAGAATACCTTTGGAACGATCAGCCCGAACAAGAGCAAGTACCAACGACCGAAAAAACCGTTCGTTCATATCCTGCCCTCGACCAAAACGCGGAGTTCTTGATGGATGTAAAAAGCCATACCAACAACAAAGAGCTTAAGAAACTGGTCAAAAAGTATGACCTTGAGTTGACTTTAGCCTTTCCAGACCTTGCACATCCCGAGTACACGCAGCTCGACGACTACTACACTGTCAACGTTCCCGATCACCAGACGAAAAACCTTTCTAAGATTCAGAACGCGCTCATAGCAACAGGAGAAGTTGATGACGTTGAACCCAATGAAATCGTGCAAGCTACGCCTGTGTTTCCGAGCAAAAAGCCGCGTGACCCGAATCGTCGTCCCAAATATCGTGTCAACGATCCCGGCATAGAGAAAATGTGGGGTTTTGATGCTATGAAAGCCGCCGATTTATTTAATTGGCTTGCTGAGAACAAAGTAAAGCCAAAGAAGAAGGCCAAAATCGCGATTCTGGATACAGGAGTAGAAAGCGATCACGAAGATATTTCGGATAACTACTTTTCGATAGGTGAAAAGAACGACTACGACAAACTCGGACACGGTACGCACTGTGCAGGTATTGCAGCGGCAGTTTCTAATAACGGAAAAGGTATTGCCTCTTTCTCTCCGAACGGTGACTTTGTAGAAGTAACAAGCGTGAAGGTGCTTAGCGATAGGGGCTACGGAACGCAAAAAGGTGTTCTGGACGGAATCCTGAAAGCAGCAGACACAAAAGTAGATGTTATTTCGATGTCTTTGGGCGGCCCATCAAATCAGATGCGTCAGCGCGCTTACAATCAAGCCTTCGAGTATGCACGTAAATCAGGCGCAGTAGCTGTTGTAGCAGCAGGAAACTCCAATGCAGACGCTACCAAGTACTGCCCAGCTAATTCTGAAGGCGTGATTGCCGTTGCTGCGATTGACCCAGACATCAACCGTGCTTCATTCTCGAACAAAGTCGGAAGCCTCAAAATGGGAATTGCTGCGCCAGGTGTAAACATCTTTTCGACCTTCCCGAACGGCGAGTACAAGTTTTTGAACGGTACATCAATGGCAACGCCATACGTATCAGGCTTGGTAGGCGTAATGAAGTCCCTCAATCCAGACTTAGATACCGAGCAGGTCTATGAAATCCTCAACAAAACAGGCGCCGATACCAAAGACGTTGAAAACACAGGAAAGCTCATTCAGGCAGCCGCAGCCGCAAAAGCCGCCGCTGAGTAAAAGTACCTGATTTTTTAGCTTCCAATTAAAGACCATGCGTTTTGGACGTGTGGTCTTTTATCTTTTCTCAATACCTTTGCCCCATGCAATTCACACTCCAGACCCAAGACCCAAATAGCAAAGCCCGTACAGGATTGATCCAAACCGATCATGGCGCCATCGAAACGCCGATTTTTATGCCCGTAGGAACGCTTGGTACGGTAAAAGCCGTCCACCAGCGCGAACTTAAGGAAGACATAAAGGCACAGATTATCTTGGGGAACACCTATCATCTCTTTCTACGCCCCGGCTTAGAAGTACTGGAAGCGGCAGGCGGATTACACAAATTCAATGGATGGGACAAGCCTATTTTGACCGATAGCGGCGGTTATCAGGTGTATTCGCTCGCGCAGCGTCGAAAAATTACGGAAGAAGGCGTGACCTTTAGTTCGCACATTGACGGGGCAAAGCAGTTTTTCACGCCCGAAAACGTCATGGACATCCAGCGAAGCATCGGGGCGGATATTATCATGGCCTTTGATGAATGTCCACCTTTTCCTTGTGAGTACCAATACGCCAAAGACTCCCTCGCGCTTACCAACCGCTGGTTAGACCGTTGCTGGAGGCGCGTACAGGAAACCGAACCGCGATACGACTACGCACAAAGCCTGTTTCCGATCGTTCAGGGGAGTGTGTGTAAAGACTTGCGTGTGCAATCGGCAGAAAAAGTAGCCGAGATGGGGGCAGACGGCAATGCTATCGGAGGGCTTTCGGTAGGTGAGCCGCACGAGGATATGTACGCGATGACCGAACTCGTCTGTGATATTCTTCCCGAAGATAAACCGCGTTACCTGATGGGTGTAGGTACGCCCGCAAACTTACTCGAATGTATTGCACTGGGAGTTGATATGTTTGATTGTGTAATGCCCACGCGCAACGCACGCAACGGCATGGTATTCACCACACAAGGCGTTTTGAACATCCGAAATGCAAAATGGAAAAGTGACTTTTTGCCCCTTGACCCTGAGTTGGGCGGATTCATCAATGAGACGTATTCCAAAGCCTATGTCCGTCACCTTGTGACGACCAACGAAATGCTCGGCGGACAGATTGCCTCGGTACAAAATCTGACGTTTTACCTCTGGCTCGTCAATACAGCGCGAGAAAAAATTCAGGAAGGAACGTTTCGGACGTGGAAAGACGCTTTGATTCCAAAAATCAGTCAGCGACTGTGATTAACTCAACGCGAATAATTCATAATGAAGCTGTTAAATTGCTGATATTAAACTCTTTGACTGAATGGTAATTAAGAAAAAGAACACTTCCCTCTCCTTTTGGGGAGGAATTGAGGGTGGGGCTTTGATAATCAACGCTTTAGTAAATTATTCGCACTAACTCATGTTTCGTACGAATAGCTCCTTCTCTCTTTGGAGAAGATTGGGGGTGAGGCTAAAAAAAGTGTACAGAAGTTTACGAAGTAGAGTCCGATAATGGACTTTAGTACACAGCTTCAAGTCCGCAGCTAACAAAGTGGATTACCTTCCTCCCAAACGCAGGATCCAAGCACTTGAAAATTTGCTTTTCGCGGCTCGTAGAGCTGACTCGGCTTGACTAAGATCCGAAAACTCCGTTAGACTCACGGTATAAACGCGATCCAAGGAAACAACTTTCGCCCGAGGGTATCCCGAAGAGCGCAGCTGTGTAACGGCATTTTGTGCATTGTCGCGCTTACTAAAATCACCCCCTGCCATGATGAGATAGCGCGTTTTTTTGAGCTGAGAAAGTCCCAAAGGAATAGCGACACTGTTACTTTCTGACGTACTGTTGCCGTAAGTTGGAGGTGTAGTTTCTGCTGTCGTCGCACTAAGGTTTTGCGCCGCACGGAAATATTTATATACATCATTTTTAGTTTTAGCGTCATAAGCAACCCCACAACCCAAATATTTGTAATTTGAGTTTAAGAGGTTCTTACGATGCGAAGGTGAGTCGAGCCACTGCTGCACAAAACGTCGTGCAAGTGTCAGGTAGGTTTCCCCCTCGCTCGAATGGTTCAGCGCAAGATTCTCCGATACCGCGCGTAAGACTATGCCTTGCGCTTTCATGCGATCTGCCATACTTGACTTTCCCCTAATGGGACTCGTATGACTGAAAAAATCCAAACGAACCATAGCTTCGGCGTGCTCATAAGCCGCTTTTTCGAGCGCGTAAGAATGCTCAAAGGGACGTTTACCGTATCGTACCCGCGCTGCATTGCTCACGTAAAAAACCGCCGCATTCAATAAGGCAACATCGGGCCTGCTGTAGTCGATCTGGGCATTTGCCGCAGGGCTATTCGGAAACGTTTTATAGTCGTATCGAATGTAGTCTGATGATCTCCAGCTTTGAGCAAATACGGAAGCAGACACCAAAAAAAGGAATAAAAAGAAGAGGATTCGCATGGTTCAAACAAGTGTTTCGTGAAGGAAAACGATATATTGTTCTTGTATTATGTATTTTTGTTGACAAATAACTTTTAACATACACACACAAGCTATGTCAAAAATCAAAAATAAGACCGTTCTCATCACAGGAGGGGCGGCAGGTATCGGAAAGTTGATGGGAAAACTTTGCCTTGAAGCAGAAGGAGCCGCAAAATTAATCATCTGGGACATCAACGAGGAGGCAATGGCAGCCACAAAAGCGGAACTTAGCGATTATGAAGTCCATACCTACAAGGTGGATGTCTCTAACCAGCAGGGTATCGAAGAAGCCGCACAACAAGTGCTAAATGAGGTAGGAACGGTAGATATTTTGTTTAACAACGCGGGAATTGTCGTTGGAAAGCGTTTTGAAGAACACACGCATAGCGACATTGAGAAAACGATTGCCATTAACGTTACCGCACTCATGCACATTGCACGGGAGTTCCTTCCCGCGATGCTCGAAAAAGGCAGTGGACACATCATCAATATTGCTTCGGCAGCAGGTATGGTAGGAAATCCCAAAATGTCAGTTTATGCGGGTAGTAAGTGGGCTGTCATTGGGTGGTCAGAGTCCTTACGCCTCGAACTTGAAGCACTCAAAAAAGACCTTCATGTACTTACCGTGATGCCAAGTTACATTAATACAGGAATGTTTGACGGCGTAAAAGCACCTATGCTTACACCGTTTTTGGAACCCGATGATATATCGAAGCGCATCATTAAGGCAGTAAAAAACAACGAGCCAGAACTACGCGCACCGTTTATTGTTAATTTTATACCCTTGCTCAGGGGCGTGCTGCCAACGCGTGTATTTGATAGCGTTGCCGATGTGCTGGGCGTGTATAGCTCCATGGAAGACTTTAAAGGACACGACCAAAAGATGGTCAAAAAGTAAAAAGCCTGTGTTTTTTGCTGGCCGAATATGGATATGATAATCAGACTAATTCTGAATTTCTTCCTAGAAGAGGTAAATTAGAACTTTATCATAAGTACAAGCGTTCAAGAACATGAATTAAAATTATTATCTTCTATGTCTCAGAATGCAAAACCATTCATTACGCTAAAAACATCTATTACGCCAGAAGTTCAAGCAGAAATCAATAAGCAAATTGAGCTGGAGGCACGTTCCTCGTGGGCTTATCTGGCTGCGGCTTCGTGGTGCGATAAAGAAGGCTATGTCAACTCGGCAAAATATCTCTACAATCACGCCGACGAAGAGCGCATGCACATGATGAAGTTCTTTGAGTATCTCAATGATGCAGGCGGTCACGCGCTGGCTCCCGAAATTTTGGGAACAAGACATGAATTTTCGAGCTTGCGCGAGGTCTTTGAAACAGCACTTAAACACGAAATCACGGTTACACTTGCCATCAACGACTTGGTGGAAGCTTGCTGGAAGGCAAAAGACTTTGCAACTTTCCAGTTTTTGCAGTGGTTTGTAAGTGAGCAGCGCGAAGAGGAGGTGATTTCGCGCCGTGCCGTTGAGTTATTCGACCTTATTGGTGAAGAAGGTCAAGGGCTTTGGTACATCGATCAAGCTATCGGTAACCTAGAAGAAGAAGTCGCGACCTCGGGTGTACCGGGTGCAGCAGGCGAAGAGGCATAAAAAGATTACCTTACTCACTTTTCTCAAAAACTCAATACCCTGTCTTTTCTGGGTATTGAGTTTTTTGGTTTTGCACCTTACAAAAAAACGGCATCATTACTTTTCCAGTTCTTGTTAATACCCTCATCATGTACCACAGGCTTCTAGCCTGTGCGATGAAATCAAGCTAGAAACCTGATCTACGGATGAATCAAAAAGATACTATTTAGTAATGGAAAAGGAATAACGCACAATTCAACGTACATAAAAATCGTCCTTTGAATCTTTAAATTTAAACCTCTAAAAGTCCCCTAATGCCTGATGAAATTCCCGAACACGTTGGTCTTTTTCGGTAGTACGAATCTGTTTGATGACCTCTTTAATACCAGCCAAATCGTCCAAAAGAAGTAAGTGTTGATAGGCCTCCTTCCGGGTTTCGATATAACTACTTTTACTTGCGTGGAGAATAAAAAAATCTGCGGCAAGCTGCCGATCTACCTCGGGTTGGCGTATGACGTAGGCAGCAAAATAACTCATCAGGTAACTCAGGCGATCACCCGAGCGTTGCTGCATTTTTTCGAGAAACCACTTTGTTTTATCAGGTATATTAAAAGCACTAAAGAAGTCGGCTAACGCCAAAACAATCTTATCGGTATTTTCAGATTCCTTGGCAGTAAAATAACGCTCTGCGCCTTTTCCATTCCGTAAACTCAGGGCAAACAAAGCCGCTTGCTGCACCGAGTAAGAAGTATCTTGGAGCGCGTCTTTGAAGACGATCTCAGTCGTGTTATCAAAAGTTGAAAGAACATCCAGGGCAGCACAACGGACATCCGCTTCAGGGTCGTCTTTTACCAGACGTTCAAGCTTTAAACGGGCGGCTTGGTAGTCAGGTGACGCTACGTTACCCCAGTTTTGAAAGGTACGCACCGCGCTCTGGCGGACTCCCCAAAATGAATGATCAAGTAGAGGGAAGATCGCCTTAGGGATGCGTGCGTCGTCTTCCAAATAACGACTAAGCACGGCAAGAGCTTGATCAAGGTCGCGGTAATCGGTGGCATATGTAAGCTGTTTGAGGTAGTCATTAACACTCTTTTGATGACTAAGCTCACCGATAATCTGGTGTTGTGCATCAAAAATCACCAACTCGGGGGCTGTTGCGAGCGGAAAGCTAAAACGCTCCAAGCCTTTTTGTAGCGTGTATCGAAAGGATTGCTTTTTGCCGTTCGTCCAGACATCAATTTGGACGGGAAGGCGATAGATCGGCGAAAACTGTTCGGGCTGACGCTGTTCCACCAAAAACTGCAATTTTCCCATCCGGTATGACTGCCTTACCGAGACCACGGGATGCCCCGCACGTAAGAAATACTGCGTAAAAAACCAGCTCCAGTCCCGCCCCGTGACCTCCTCAAAGGCCAAACGCAGGTCATGAATTTCTGCCGACTTATACGCATGACGCTCCAAAAATAACTTCAGCGAGGCAAAAAAGGCTTCATCGCCTGTCAGTTGACGTAAAAGATGCAGCGTCAATGCGCCTTTTTCGTAGGAATGGCTGTCAAACATCTCCTCACGATCTTGATAGCGGTATCGGATAAGGGGTTCGCGCTTAAACTTAGCTTCGTATAGGTAGCTTTCAAGCTGCTCGCTCCAGAGATGATGCGCTGCCTGAATGCCGTTTTTGTATTCCTCCCAAAGGAACTCTCCGTAGGAGGCAAAGGCCTCGTTTAGTGGAAGGTTTGCCCAAGACTCACAGGTGACTAGATCACCAAACCAATGATGGACAATTTCGTGCGCGATCATATCGTCCCAGTTAACGTCTATGGTTTCGCGTGTTGTCTGCTGGACTTGGTTCATGTGAACTGTGGCAGAGGTATTTTCCATTGCCCTAGAAATAAAATCTCGAACAACGACTTGAGCGTACTTCTCCCAGGGATACTCATAG
>CAZNAK010000087.1:0-8441 GCA_964570645.1 uncultured Cytophagales bacterium
ACGTTCAGGGTGAGGAAGAGCTTATTGCAGACTCGGCACGAATTGAAAACTCGGTACTGATTCCACCTGTCTTTGTGGGCGAGGGGGCGTACATTTCGGGCAGCGTAGTCGGTCCATACGTTTCGGTAGGAAATAATACGGTCATCGAGCATAGCATCATACGAAAAACACTTATTCAGGAAGACTCAGAAGTCAGCCACGCAAACCTTGACAACGCAATGCTAGGTAACAAAGTCCAATATACCGGTAAAACAGCCGATGTCAGTATCGGAGACTTCTCGGTGGTTAAGTAGATGATTGACCTGCTGAGTGGGTAGTGCTTACTCAAACCAATAACTTCATTTCGTATTGGTTGAGGTAATTGCGGGCACCCCATTTTCTGAGCTGTTTACGCGTGAAGTCAGCCCGTGCGGGTATGTTTAAGATCACCAGTTGGGAAGCGGAAGTCAGCCACGCAAAAGTACGGAAAAGCTCTAAAGCTACCTCCTGATCAAACTCATCAAAAGGTGTACTGCCCCAAAAGGCTATTTTTCCACTTCCGACCTCACCTTGTAAAAAACCTCTCAGCTCGCCTCCTTCCGATAGGTATTCGAGGCAATAGTCGCGAAGCCGAAAGCCACGCTCCAGCGCAGGAAAATCGTTTCCCCAGAAAGGCTCAAACTGCGCCAAAGGTTTGTGCAGTTCAAGCGATAGCGGTTTATTGATTACTTGAATCTGGTTACGCTTACGCGGACGACGAAAACGCGCCTTACGAATGCGGTACGAGTGTAAGTAACGGCTCACCCGAAAGCCTAGCTTCTCGTAAAGGCGGAGGGCGGCTTCGTTCTCCTCGATCACCTCGAGCAGAAACTGTTCGATGCTTAAATTCTCGCGTAACTCTCGAATTAACCACTGGTATAGCTTAAAAGCCAGTCCACGCTGACGGGCTTTAGGCAAAATCCCCGTACCCGCATTGTAGGCAGTATGATGCTCCTCAAAGTTCCCTATCCCCGTCAGGATAAAGCCGAGCAGGCTACCATTCTCATAAACGCCCGCTGACCACCCGAGGCTCACGCCCATACGTTCTAGCCGCCGATCAAAATCTGCTTCTGAAAGTTGCATAGGCACAAAATAGCCTTCAAATGCGCTCATAAAACATCGATAAAGCTCAGGTTTATCAGCGGGCGTAAAAAATCTGATAGTAGGCATATGATAAAATAGCTAAAACGCTGTAAAACGGTAAACTTCAACTGTTCCGTTCAGTGTAGTAAAAAAGTGTCCGTAATCCTGCTTGGCTCATGAAAAGACTATGCGTAATATTACTTGTTTAACATGAACTTCCTCGTTAATTTCTATTCTAACTAACCCAGAACTAAGGCTGCGTCCTGACGAAATGACTTTTTGAACGATTCAAAATCAAAAAACTGTTGTTGTCGGCTGCCGCTCTGGCTCAAAAACTGTCTTCTTGGGATGTGCTTTGCCCCCATGCTTTCGAGGTAGTTCGAGTGAATCTGACAATCAATGAGATCAATACCGTGCTGTGCAAAATTTTTAACGAGCGTCAGAAAGCCTACCTTCGAGGCATTACTTTCCCGCGAAAACATAGACTCCCCAAAAAACATCCGTCCGAATAATTCACCGTATAAGCCTCCTACTAAACGGCTACCATTCCAGACTTCTAAGGAATGTGCGATTCCCTCTTCGTGTAACGCGATGTAGGAAGCCTCCAGTTCGTCCGAAATCCAAGTGCCGTTTTGTCCAGCCCGATAAATATCCTTACAGGCTCGAATGACCCGCGGAAAGTCCTGGTCTATCGTAATTTGAAACCGCTGTTTCCGAATCAGGGGGCGAGTACTTTTTGAAATATGCAAATCATGGGTATATAACACAAACCGTGGGTCAGGAGACCACCACTGCACAGGATCTTCGGGATCAAACCACGGAAAAATGCCCATCTGGTACGCTAGTTTCAGGCGTTCGGTGGACAGATCACCCCCAACACCTAGCAAGCCAGAGGGATCGGCGTACTCGGGCGATGGAAATGCCAATCGGTGATCGATGTAAAAAACAGGCATAGCACAGAATTATATTTTTTTCTTACCTACTACAATCAAACGAGGAGAGCTTTGGGGCGTAAACGAGGAGAGTTCGTAATCTCCCCAGACGTGTTGAATCGTTAAGCCTGCCCGCTCAAAGTATTGCTTGAATTGCGCCAGCGAAATTGCTCGTACACGCTCTTGAAAGTGAAATACCTCTTCGTTGTCTTTAAAATGGATATCCTTGATGATAAACCCGTTTTCGATTTTACGCTGAATCCGAAAAGTGATTCCTTCGTACGCTTTAGTTTCTGTCCGTCGCAGGTTAGCAATAACATAGTCAGGGTTTAAAAAATCCAGTAAAAATAGCCCCTCAGACCGCAGCGCATTAACCGCCGCTTGAACGACCTGCTGGTTTTCCGCTTCGGTCGGAAAGTATCCAAAGCTGGTAAACAGATTTAGAATAACGTCAAAGGAAGCTTTTTTGATTTGCTTACGCATATCGTGTACTTGAAACCGGAGCCGATTGTTTTCAAACTGTTTGGCATATCTGACATTATTTTCGGATAGATCCACGCCTACTACGTCTAAACCTTGTTTATTTAAATAAATGGAATGCCGTCCTTTTCCGCAAGCCAAGTCTAATACGCTATGTTTGGGTAGTAGCGGTAACTCTTCAATTAAACGACTCATAAACGCTTGTGCATCGCTGGTGTCACGATGCTGATAGAGTAAATGATAGTAAGGGGAGTCAAACCATGATTCAAACCAATTTTCGGGTTGGGTGTCAGTCGGCATAGGTCGTTATTGAAATTTGGGGCAAAGATAAGGGTAAGGTTTGGAAGCTAACTGCTTTATACGTAGATTTCGTATTATGAAGTGGTTTCTTCTTCCTATCTCTTCTGACGAGCAGGCGGCTATGCTTACACAATGGCTCAAAGCACAAGATTTCCCGGAAGCGGAAACCGTAGCCGATGACCCACGTCCAAAAGCAAAAAAGAAGATACAAAAAATCGCTATCGGAGCAATGATTGCGGTCATTTTATTGGCAGGCATCGCCCTCTGGCAAACACAGGAGGCGGAGAGTTTACAACAAAACCTCCAGCTCCTACAAACCCGCATACAAAAGCAGGAAATGCTTCATCGTAGCCTACAAGATTCAATTCTTTCCCAAGAAGTACAGCTCATTGAGCTAAAAAAACTACTCTCTGCCGACAGTACACCCGATGAATGATAAACTTTTAAAGTTCTGCTATTGCCTTGGTGATGTCCGTCACTGGCAAACGACAGGTTCTGTTTCTACAAACGTAAAATGCCGTTTTCCCTTCCAGTGCTGTTTTTTCTTTAAGTAACGGTAGCTCACTGGTCTGGCTTGTTCCCAGCATCACTTTGGCGGGGAAATAATGCTCTCGCTGTAAGGTCTTGGCAAGTTCAATGGCTTCTTTCCCGACTACACAAACCTCCGCTAGCGGCTGGGCAAGGTGTAGATACAAAGTTGCCCAGTTGGACAAAAATCGCGTATCTTTACTCAGATGTTCGCTCAAGGAGGCTAGCATTGATAATGCTTTTTCGCGATAATCTTCGCGGTCAAGAATATGGCTTAACGCAAAGAGATTTTGAGCCATAATGGAATTAGAAGCGGGGATCACATTATCAAAAACCTCTTTCTTTCGCACCAACAAAGCCTCAGCGTTCTGATCCGTGAAGAAAAGTAATGACTCATCGGGATCGTTAAAGTTTTTGAGTACGTAATCACTTAGGTGCTGCGCGATATTTAGCCATTTTTCTTTGAAAGTAAGCTGATACAAAGCCAAAAAGCCTTGGATCGCTGCGGCATAATCTTCTAAATAGCCCAAAAGCGTTACTTTTCCATCTTTGTAGTTTCGCCACAAGCGACCGTTTTCAAGCATCGTGGTTTCGAGAAAGGCGGCAAGCTCGTCTGCCAATCGAAGGGAAGCCACATCGTTTAGTGCCAAGTGTGCATCTGCAAGCCCTTTTAAGAGCAAGCCGTTCCATGCCGTAAGAATTTTTTCATCACGGGCGGGTCGAACGCGGTTTTCTCTGTACGCGAGAAGCTTTTGTTGCCACTGCAAGACTCTTTGCTGTAATTCCTCCTGAGCGATTTTGTGTTCCTGCGAAAACGTTTGGTCGTCGGTCTTTCGCTGCAAAATAGTTGACTTTGCCTCTTCCCAGTTTCCCTGTGGTGTCACGTCAAAATAGGCGGCGCACAAGTCGGCTTCTTCTCCCAAAACATCTCTTAACTCTGCTTGGCTCCAGAGATAAAACTTGCCCTCCTCGCCTTCGCTATCTGCGTCTAGGGCGGCGTAAAACCCACCGTTTTCATCCCGAAGCTCATGTTCTAAAAACGCTACGGTTTGTTCGATGACCCGTCGGTACTCCTCCTGACCTGTAGCCAAATAGGCCTCGGAGTACAATGATAGAAGTTGGGCGTTATCGTAGAGCATCTTCTCGAAGTGCGGCACGAGCCAATCCGAGGTCACGGAATACCGGGCAAATCCGCCACCTATCTGATCGTAGATGCCGCCTCTGGCCATACGCTGGAGTGTTAAATGGAGTTGGCGGAGTGCGCTCTCGTCGTTTTGAGCATGATGGTAACGCAACAAAAATAAATAAACCGAGGGCATCGGAAACTTAGGGGCTTTTCCTACGCCACCCTCCAGACGGTCAAACTGCTGCGCCAGTGCTTCAAACATCTCTTTTGCCTTCCCTTGGTTGTAAGCAAGGTGACCGCTCTGAGTAAGCTTGTAGCGTTCGGACGCTGACACATTCAAATAGTTAGTTAGTCGTTCGGCAGATGCTTCAAGTTGAGGAAGAAGTTCTTGCTGTTTGAAAGCGTCACCTATTTTGTTCAACAAATTAAGCCACTTTTCGGGCGGAAAATAAGTCCCCCCAAAGAACGGACGCTGATCGGGTAGTAAAAAAACGTTTAACGGCCAGCCACCATGAACGCCCATCGCCTGTACGGCATCCATGTAAATGGCATCCACGTCGGGGCGTTCTTCACGATCCACCTTGATACAGACAAAGTGTTCATTCATCACTTCTGCAATTAGTTCATTTTCAAAGGATTGACTCTCCATCACATGGCACCAATGACAGGCAGAATAACCAATACTCACCAAAATAGGCTTGTTACGCTGACGAGCTTGCGCTAATGCTTTCTCGTCCCAAGGCTGCCAGTGGACAGGGTTTTGAGCGTGTTGTAGTAAATACGGACTTGAGGATTCAGAAAGGCGGTTCGGCATATAAATTTGTTTGTTATTGTTGAACTTTAGTTAAACAAAAAAGGGGATCTATCAGTCATTTTACAAAAGATACATCATGATATTGTTTTACTTTATACTCGCGCAGCTTGTTTTTATTCCCTTGTTTGTTATTTATGTCCTAACTGACAAACGAAAAGCTGCTAGTAAGCGTCAGGCTGAGACCCAAAATTGGGAAGATATTGAACTGAGTGACCTTCCCCATGGTATAATTTCTTCGGAATACTACAACGGCGAAAAGCGTGATCAGCGTAGTCGTCGTTAATTTGAATATTCCTGTCAGAGGCCTGAGAGAAAGCGTAGTGTATCCACACCATCAGCATAATCGTTAAGCTTTGGGGCTTGTGCTTGTCCAAACTTCACACCCCGTGTGTATGCACCTGTACGCGAGACAACGCACTGGATTTGCTCATCTTGCTGTTCAAGAACTTTTAGAATATCTTCTTTAGCTTCATAAAACTGATAATAAAGCATAGCTGTCGGGGCCACATTGGCCTCAGACTCTTCCATCACCAAGAAACCACTATCGTAAATCGGCACTTGATTCATTAAACGAATCCCTCGCTGATAGTCGTAATTATTCGCGTACTTGTTGTGGTCAATGATGGAGGAAAACTCCTGCCAAATATCTAACAATCGCACAAAGTCAAACCCCTTGGGGAGCCAAAGTTTGGAAACATTCCGACACCCCAGACCAAAGTACGTGAAAACGTCTTTTCCAAGTTCCAAAAGCTCCTCTTCGGATTCCGTTCCGTCCAGAACTGCCCACGCTGTACGGTTTTTACGGATCACATTCGGCTTGGCAGAAAAGTAATACTCAAAATAACGGGCACTGTTATTACTTCCTGTTGCAATAAATGCGTCGGCTTCTTTGAGCTGTGGGACAAAGTGAATATGCGATGTGAAGCGAGGCTCAATTTTAAGTAATTGCGCGGCAAGAATTGGGAGCAATACGTTATCTTTCTGACTCATTTTGGCCAACAAAGTGTGCCCCGAAATCAAGACTGTCAGGAAGTCATGGAAGCCCACCAGCGGCAGGTTTCCTGCCATCACGACTCCAACTTTTCGGGGTTGCACGGACGTTAGCTCATAAGCCGAGACCCACTGCTCAAGTGAGTGATAATCAAGGTAACTGATCACACCTTCGAGGGTAAGGGCTACGCTCTGAGGCGTAAACCACGGATTTTGAGCTTTGGCGCGTTGTGCCCAAGATTTTTTTTCTGCTGTTGGTACTGATTTGATCCACTCAGCAAGCTGTGCGAGAGCTTGAACTCGTTCTGAAAGTGTCATTCAATTATTCTACGGTTACTTCAGCAAAGATAACAGGGCTTTCGTTCTGATGTTCATCTTTAAACTTGGCATATACGCGACGGTAGCCTACCCCTGAGTCAAGGGGCCAGCTTGGGATAAACTTTTTGTAGTCCTGCCAAGTAGCTCCTGCAAAGTTGGGATCGTTAGAAACCATCATATAATCTGCGTCTTTGGCTGAAAACGTAAGCGGTGCTTCTGTTCGACTAATCAGCGACCTTCCGTTTCCGATTTTAATGAAACCTGCTGCGGGCGGAGTCATGTCGAAATTAACCTGCGCCGAGGTAGTGTAAGATACATTGCCTGCTTCATCACGAAACTGTACATGTACTGCTTTAATACCCTCACGACCCGTTAAGGTCCAATTCATATTTTCTCGATAAGGAATCCATTTGGAAGGTGCTGGAAACGATCGACGGTCACTCACTCGCATCTGTGTTGCTTCCTTAGCTTTAATTTGAAGTGTTACTTGCCGCTGATTTACCAAAGGCTCCCCATTATTTATCGTAACTTCTTCATCATAAGGTGCTTGTCTATCCAAAATAATTTTCTGGGAGGTAATTGCGCGGTTGCCTGCATCGTCCATGAACTGTGCCCAGACTTCTTTTTCGCCGTCCTTTCCTGCCAGTATCCAATCTTCAACGATGTACTTGTAAGGTTTCCAGTCCACGCTATCCAAACCTGCTTTGGAGTTGGCAATACGCATGACGTTAGCTTCTCTTACGCGCAGGTAAAGACGTACGTACTTGTTGATGTTAGTGACATACTTTGCCCCCTTTTGATTAATCGTCAGCTCAGGGTTCACAGGTGGTCGCGTATCCTTTCCGATGCGGTTATAAGCAATTCTTGAGATATTACCAATCTTATCACGAAACTGTACATAAACGGTCTTCAAACCATCCTCACCGAGTAAGGTCCACTTTTTTCGAGTTTTGTAAGGCTCCCATTCGGCATCTTTGAGATAAGGATCATTGGAGATCCGCATCTCTACAGCGTCTTTAGCTTCAAGTTCAATCTCTACTTCCTGATAGCGCGTATTTTTTGCCCCGTCCATAATCGAAACTTTACCAATAATTGGTGGACGGCGGTCGAGTAAAATCTGATCATAAGCCACGGCAGATACATTGCCTGCCGAATCACGGAACTGAGCGTGTAATTTCTTCAGTCCGTCCTCACCCGGAAGCGGGAAAGCCTCAAGTTTTGAGGAATAAAATCGCCAAGGCGTATTTTTAAACGTTGGATTTGCCGAAATCCGCATATCAGCCGCTCCAACGGCACGGGCCTGTATGTAAACGACTTTATTAGGTTCGTTAGTAACCGTGTCGCCCCTGTTGATCTCAAGACTAACCTCCTGAGGCGGTGTTTTGTCCATGTAAATAGAGCCGGTGTACACCTTTGAAACGTTACCTGCAAAGTCTTTGTACTTCACGTAAACGGTTTGCGGTCCTTCGCGTGGGTCAAGCACCCACCCTTCTCTGACTTGTTCGTAAGGCTCCCATTCGGCCTCGGCAAAGCCTGTGGTATCGCGGTTGCAGGCCTTAAAAAAGCTCGCCCCTCGGGCAAAAAGTAACAACCTTGTGGTGTCGCTCCGAACGTACTGCGCATCAAAATGATGAATAGCGACCCGCCCGTCCACTGGAGGCTCAAGGTCATAGATGACTTTGTCGTACCTCAACTTAGTGACGTTACCCGCCTTGTCACGGAACTTGACATACACTGCACGCTCATAACCGTCGCTTTGATCCAATTTCCAGTTTTTGTACTCAGGGCGATAGATATCCCAGCGAGCGTCAAAAAACGTACTGGTATTACTGAGCATCATGTAACGTGCATC